>NZ_JALPKQ010000032.1:0-64490 GCF_051383655.1 Geodermatophilus sp. CPCC 205761 | reverse complement strand
CTTCGATCATATGTTCGAACACCCGACCGGGCAAGGCCTGTGGACACGTAACGCCAGGTCAGGGCCTCGTGACCACCGACGGGCGAGGCTTGCGCGGCGGGACCATCGATCCCGGAAGTGCCGAGGCGCGAGTCGCGGGCCGCAGCAGGGGACCGGCGGCGCGAGGCCCGCGACCCGGAGGTCAGGCCGGCGGCAGGTGCGCCACGCTGGCCGCGATCCCGGTGAGGTGCACCAGCCGCAGCAGCTCCGACCGGCGGTAGACCGGCCCCCCGGACCGGCCGAGCACCACCGCCGTCCGGTCGGTGCCGAAGGGCGCGGCCATCATCTCGATGGCCATGTCGCGCCACCGGTCGGGCAGCCACTCCTCGTCACTGGGCAGCAGTTGCGGCGCCGGCATCGGCAGCCACGGCAGGACCATGCCGTCGAACGTGGGCGCGGCGTCGGAGGCGGCCAGCACCTCGCACGGCCGGTCGTCGCCGCCGTGCAGCACCACCGCCCAACCGCTGTGGAAGACCCGCGGCAGTTCGGCGGCGAGCAGCTTCACCGCGGTGCCCTCGGCGGCCCGGGCCAGGGACTCCAGGAGCTCGAGCTCGCGGTGGGTGTCCAGCGGGCCGGCGAACGGCCGCAGCGACTCCACCTGCACGCCGTCCACCGCCTGGGCGGCGGTGATGAGACTGTCCGGGAGCCGGTCGGCGGGGAGGTCGACCACGATGTCGTCGACGGCGACACCGCCGCCGCGCTCGAGCACGTCCACCGAGACGATGTCGACGCCGGCGGTGCCGAGGGCCGTGGCGACCGCCCCGAGGATGCCGGGGCGGTCAGGGACGACCAGACGCAGGAGATAGGACACGGTTCCCTCCGAGGCGAGGTACGGGCCGATCTCCGTCGATCGTGGGCGGCACCAGCTTCCCGCATCGACGTGCGGGCGGTCGAGCGGCCCCCGCCGGGACCGGGTGAGGCCTCCGCCACCGGACCGGGCCGCGGTGTGCCCCACGTACAGTGGCTGGGTTGCAGACGTGGTGAGGAACGCTCACCCGGAGCCGCCGAAGTGGAGTCCCGCCCCGACATGAGCACCCCCTCCCCGAAGGAATCCCGCGAGGACGCCGCCGCACTCGGGCGGGAGGACGTGGCCCACCTGGCCCGCCTCGCCCGGCTGTCCCTGACCGACGAGGAGCTCGACCACTTCGCGGGGCAGCTGTCCGCGGTGCTCGACGCGGTGGCGCAGGTCGGCAAGGCCGAGGCCGAGGACGTGCCGCCGATGACGCACGCCGTCCCGCTGACCAACGTCACGCGCCCCGACGTCGTCACCCCGAGCCTGCCGCGGGACGTCGTCCTCGCCGGTGCGCCTGCCGCGGAGGACGACCGCTTCCGCGTGCCGCAGATCCTGGGGGATGCGGAGTGAGCGACCTGACCCGCCTCGACGCCGCCGAGCTCGGCCGGCTGCTGGCCGCCGGCGAGGTGAGCTCCGTGGAGCTGACCCGGGCGCACCTCGACCGCATCGCCGCCGCCGACGACGTCCTCGGCGCCTACCTGCACGTCGACGCCGAGGCCGCGCTGGCCCGCGCCGCCGCGATCGACACCGCGCGCAACGCCGGCGAGGAGCTCGGGCCGCTGGCCGGCATCCCCGTGGCGCTCAAGGACGTCTTCGTCACCGAGGGCGTGCCGACCACCAGCGGCTCGAAGATCCTCGAGGGCTGGCGGCCGCCGTACGACGCCACCGTCACCGCGCGGCTCAAGGACGCCGGCACGGTGCTGCTCGGCAAGACCAACATGGACGAGTTCGCCATGGGCTCCTCCACCGAGAACTCCGCCTACCGGTCGGCCCGCAACCCGTGGGACCCCGAGCGCATCCCCGGCGGCTCCTCGGGCGGGTCGTCGGCGGCGGTCGCCGGCCACCTCGCGCCGTGGGCGCTGGGCACCGACACCGGCGGCTCGATCCGCCAGCCGGCCGCCGTCACCGGGCTGGTGGGGCACAAGCCCACCTACGGCTCGGTCTCCCGGTACGGCCTCATCGCGTTCTCCTCCAGCCTGGACCAGGCCGGCCCGATGGCACGCACCGTGCTCGACGCCGCGGTCCTGCACGAGGCGATCGGCGGCTACGACCCCCGCGACTCGACCAGCATCGACGCGCCGGTGCCGGTGGTGGTGAAGGCCGCCGGCGAGGGGGCCCGCGGCGAGCTCGCCGGGCTGCGCGTCGGCGTCGTCCGCGAGCTCGGTGGCGACGGGCACGCCGAGGGCTATGAGCCCGGCGTGCTCGCCCGGGTGCAGGAGACCGTGGCGCTGCTCGAGGGGATGGGCGCCGAGGTCCGCGAGGTCTCCTGCCCGTCCTTCGACCTGGCGCTGCCGGCCTACTACCTGATCGCCCCCAGCGAGGCGTCGTCCAACCTGGCCCGCTTCGAGGGCATGCGCTTCGGCCTGCGGGTCGGCGACGACGGCACCCACCACCTCGACGAGGTCATGTCGCTCACCCGCGAGCAGGGCTTCGGCGCCGAGGTCAAGCGCCGGATCATCCTGGGCACCTACGCGCTGTCGGCCGGCTACTACGACGCCTACTACGGGCAGGCGCAGAAGGTGCGGACGCTGATCACCCGCGACTTCACCGCCGCGTTCGACGACGTCGACGTGCTGGTCAGCCCGACCAGCCCGACCGTCGCCTGGCCGATCGGTGCCCGCGTGGACGACCCGCTGGCCATGTACGCCGCCGACCTGTGCACGCTGCCGGCCAGCCTCGCCGGGCTGCCCGCCATCTCGGTGCCGTGCGGGCTGTCCGACGGTCTGCCGGTCGGCTTCCAGGTGATGGCTCCCGCGCTGGCCGACGACCGCTGCTACCGGGTCGCCGCCGCCGTCGAGGCCGCGCTGGACGCCGCCCGCGGGCACCGGCTGCTCGACGAGCTCACGAACCGGGCCGCGGCGTGAACGGGGCACTCAAGGCCGCCTGGGCCCTCACCGGGTTCGTCGTCCTCGTCGGCCTGGTCGGCTGGATCGCGACCGGCGAGGTGTTCTTCGCCGTCTTCATCGTCCTCGGCCTGGTGACCGCCGCCGGTGCGTGGTTCTCCGGCCGCACCAGCCCCTCCGGTCCCGGCCGCCCCGCCTCGAAGGAGGACACCACCCCGTGACCACCACCCAGACCGGCGACCGCCTGGTCGACGTCGACGAGGTCCTCACCCGGTACGAGCCGCTCATCGGCCTGGAGACCCACGTCGAGCTGGGCACCGCGTCGAAGATGTTCTGCGGCTGCGCCACCACCTTCGGCGCCGAGCCCAACACCCAGACCTGCCCGGTCTGCCTGGGGCTGCCCGGCTCCCTGCCGGTCGCCAACGCCGCGGCGATCGAGGCCACGATCCGGATCGGGCTGGCGCTCGGCTGCCGGATCGCCGGCTGGTGCCGCTTCGCCCGGAAGAACTACTTCTACCCGGACATCCCCAAGGGCTTCCAGACCAGCCAGTACGACGAGCCGCTGTGCACGGCCGGCCACCTGGACGTCGAGGTCGACGGCGAGACCTACCGGGTGGAGATCGAGCGCGTGCACCTCGAGGAGGACACCGGGAAGAACCTGCACGTGGGTGGCGCCACCGGGCGCATCCACGGGGCCGACTACTCGCTGGTCGACTTCAACCGCGCCGGCATCCCGCTCGTCGAGATCGTCACCCGGCCGATCCCCGGCACCGGCGCCAAGGCCCCCGAGGTGGCCCGCGCCTACGTCACCGAGTTGCGCGACATCATCCAGACCCTCGGTGCCTCCGACGTCCGGATGGAGCAGGGCAGCCTGCGCTGCGACGTGAACACCTCCCTGGCGCCGATCGGCAGCCTGGAGTGGGGCACCCGCACCGAGACCAAGAACGTCAACTCGCTGCGCTCGGTCGAGCGGGCGGTGCGCTACGAGATGCGCCGGCAGGCCGCCGTCCTGGACGACGGCGGGCGGGTGCTGCAGGAGACGCGGCACTTCCACGAGGACACCGGCAGCACGTCGCCGGGGCGGAGCAAGGAGGAGGCCACCGACTACCGGTACTTCCCCGAGCCCGACCTCGTCCCCGTCGCGCCGGACGCCGAGTGGGTGGAGAAGCTGGCCGCCGAGCTGCCGGAGCTGCCGGCCGCCCGGCGCGCGCGGCTCAAGGAGGAGTGGGGCCTGTCGGCGACCGAGATGGCGTGGCTCACCGGCGCCGGTGCCCTCGGCCTGGTCGACGCCACGGTGGCCGCCGGCGCCTCGCCCGCGGACGCCCGCAAGTGGTGGCTGGGCGAGCTGGCGCGGCGGGCCAACGACGCCGGCGTGGAGCTCGCCGAGCTGCCGGTCACCCCGCGGCAGGTGGCCGAGCTGACCCGGCTGGTGGCCGAGGGAACGGTGAACGACCAGCTCGCCCGTCAGGCGCTCGACGGCGTGCTCGCCGGCGAGGGCGACCCCGCCCAGGTGGTGCAGGCGCGCGGACTGGCGGTCATGGGCGAGTCCGACGAGCTGGTCGCCGCGGTCGAGGCCGCGATCGCCGGGGCGCCGGACGTCGTCGCCAAGGTGCAGGGCGGCAAGGTCCAGGCCCTCGGCGCGCTGGTCGGCGCGGTCATGAAGGCCACCCGCGGCAAGGCCGACGCGGCGACCGTCAAGCGCATGCTCGAGGAGCGCGTCCTCGCCGGCTGAGCAGCCGCGGTCCTCCCCGGAGGACCGCGAGGTCAGAGCGGGGAGTCGGCCGAGCCGCCGGGCGGGAGGACCCGCAGCACGCGGTCGTCCTCCTCGACCGGGGTGCCGAAGCCGTCCCGGTTCGACGTGGTGATCCACAGGGCGCCGTCGCCGTCCTGGACGACGGTGCGCAGCCGGCCGTAGCGCTCGGTGAGGAACTCGGCCGGCTCGCCGACGGGAGCACCGGCACCGTCCAGCTCGACGACGTGCACCCGCCGGCCGTCCATCGCGCCGAGGAACGCCGTGCGGCCGCCGATCGCGCAGCCGCCGAGGCCGCCCTCCTCGGCCGGGAAGTCCACCACCGGGTCGGTGGTGCCCGGGCCGGGGCCCGAGTCGCCGCCGAACACCACGCGGTCGAGGGCGTCGGGGCCCTGGGCCGCCTCGTCGGTGGCGAACAGGGCGTCCTCCCCGCCGAGGCACAGCGCGGTGACGTCGGAGTGGCCGCGGCTGTGCACCGGGCCTCCGCCGACCGGCTGGCCGAAGACGTCGACGTGCAGGACCTTGCCGGCCAGCGACGCCGGGTCGGCGGCCAGCGCGGGGTCGCCGACGTCGCCGGTGCCGACGTACAGGCTGCCGTCGACGCCGAAGACCAGCCCGCCGCCGTTGTGCACCTCGCCGCGCGGGATGCCGGTGAGCACCGGGTTCGGGGTGCCGCCGATGGGGAAGCGCACCACCCGGTTGTCGGTGGCGGTGGAGACGTAGGCGTAGAACAGGCCGTCCTCGTCGAAGGTCGGCGACAGCGCCAGCCCCAGCAGGCCGCCGTCGCCGGCGGCGTCGATGCCGGGGACGGTCATGAGCTCCTGGGCGGGGGAGCGGTCCGGGAAGACCTGCAGCAGCCGGCCGCTGTCCCGCTCGCCGACGACCGCGGTGCCGTCGGGCAGCACGACCAGTCCGGTCGGTACGGTGAGCCCGGAGGCGACGACGTTGGGGTCGCCGGCCTGCTCGCCGGAGTTCGGGTCGGCGGGGTCGCCGGGCGCCGGCGGCTGGGTCGGGTCCGCGGGCGGGCCGACCTGCGGCGGCGGGTCCTCGGGCAGCGGGCGGAACGGGCCGGCGGGCTCGTAGCCGTCCGCGCCGCACCCGGTCAGGACGGCGCCGAGCAGCAGGGTGCCGGCTCCCACGCCCGCCCGTCGCCCGCGCCGTCCCACCCCCAGCACAGTACGTGCGCGAGCTGGGAGGGGGCCTACAGTCGGAGCCCGTGCCTCCCGAGATCACCGGTGACAGGATCGTCGGCCCGGACGAGACGCTGCACGTCCTGGTCCCCTCCACGGCGCTGGCCACCGCGGTGCAGGGGATCTCGCCGCGGGTGCGGGCGCACCGCGTGCGGCCCGCCGACGGCCCGCCGTCCGGGGAGGCCGCGCAGGCCCAGGTGTGGGTGCCCGGCGGCGGCACCGGCCCGCAGGACGGGTTCGTGGAGGCGCTGCCCCGGCTGCGGCTGGTGCAGCTGCTCAGCGCCGGAGCCGAGCGGTTCGCCGGCCGGCTGCCCGACGGCGTCGTCCTGTGCAACGCCCGGGGCGCGCACACACCCTCGACGGCCGAGTGGATCATGGCTGCGGTCCTCGCCGCGCAGCGCGGCCTCCCCGAGCTGGTCCGCGAGCAGGCCGCCGGCCGCTGGACTCCGGTCACGTACCGCTCCCTCGTCGGCGCCCGGGTGCTGGTCGTCGGTGCCGGGGACATCGGCCGCACGGTCGGCGCGATGATGGCGCCCTTCGACGTCGAGCTGACCTACGTGGCCCGCACCGCGCGCGAGGGCGTCCACGGCACCGACGAGCTGCCGCGGTTGCTGCCGCAGGCCGACGTCGTCGTCGTCATCGTCCCGGTGACCCCCGGGACGGCCGGCCTGGTCGATGCCGCCTTCCTCGCCGCGATGCCGGACGGCGCCCTGCTGGTCAACGCCGCACGGGGCGTCGTCGTCGACACCGGGGCGCTGCTGGCCGAGTTGCGGGCCGGCCGGCTGCGCGCGGCCCTCGACGTCACCGATCCCGAGCCGCTGCCGGAGGGGCACCCGCTGTGGGAGGCCCCGGGGCTGCTGCTCACCCCGCACGTCGCGGGCATGGTGCCGGAGACCAACGAGCGCGCGGCCGCCGCCGTCGTCGCGCAGGTGCGGCGGGTCCTGGCCGGCAAGCCGCTGCAGAACGTCGTCGACGCGTACTAAGCGGGATCGGGGATCCGGCCGCCGGAGAGCGCGGCCAGGCGGGGGAGGTCGCCGACCCGCAGCACCGGCAGCCGCACCTCGGTGCCGGCCGTGGTGACCAGCCAGAGGTCGGCGCGCCGGCCGATCCGGATGCCGGCCAGCTCCGGCCACGGCACGAGCCGCCGCCCGGTCAGGGAGTGCACGGTGATCCCCTCGTCGCCGACGTCCACGCCCACCCGGACCACCCAGGCGCCGACGAGCACGGGCACGAGCAGGAACACCAGCGTCCAGGTGGCGGCGAAGGCCAGCGGGACGACGCAGACGACGAGCAGGACGACGGGGAGCAACGCCGTCCGGCTCATCCGCATCCGGACGGGGTCAGCCACGTCTGCCGATCCTCCCAGACCCGCTCAGCCGGTCAGCCGGTCCAGCCGGGCCGCCGTGTCACTGCCCGCCGCGGCGGTGTAGACGACGAGCTGCAGGCCCGGTGCGTCGGCCGGGGTGAGCTGGTGGTGCTCGAGCAGCAGCTCGCCGACGTCCGGGTGGCGGAAACGGCGCTGCCCGGAGCTGAACCGGTCGACGTCGTGGCTGGCCCACCCGGCGCGGAAGTGCGGGCTGGCCACCTCCAGCCGGGCGACCAGGTCGACGACCTCCCGGTCGGCCAGCCGCGGCCCGACCTCGGCGCGGAACTGGGTGAGGAAGCGCCGGCTGTCGGTGGTCCAGTCGCCCAGCAGCTCGCGGACGGCGGGATCGGCGAAGACCAGCCACAGCAGGTTCCGGTCCGCGGCCGGCACGGTGGCCACGCCCGGGTAGAGCCGCTCGTAGGCGCGGTTCCAGCCGACGATCGACCAGCTCGCGGTGATCACGTAGGCGGGGGAGGGGCCCAGCGCGTCGAGCAGCCGCTGCACGTGCGCTGGCATGCCGTCGGCGGCACCGGCCGGGACGGCGCCGTGCCCGGCCAGCCGCATCACGTACTCGTGCTCGGCCGGGGACATCCGCAGCGTGCGGGCCAGGGCGTCGACCACCTGCCGCGACGGCCGGATGTCGCGGCCCTGCTCGAGCCACGTGTACCAGGTGTGGCCCACCCCGGACAGCAGCGCGACCTCCTCGCGCCGCAGCCCGGGGGTGCGGCGGGCGCCGCCGGCGGGCAGCCCGGCGACCCGCGGGTTGACCTGGCGGCGGCGCGAGCGGAGGAAGTCGGCCAGCTCGCGGCGCGCGGTCGCGGACAACGGCGGCTCCTGCGACGTCGGTGGTGGTGTCGGTACCAGTATCAACGGTCTCTCGGGTGGTTCCCGGGAACCGGCCTACGATCCCCGATCGTGACGACCGTCGATGACCGCAGGACCGCAGACGTCAAGCCGCGCAGCCGCGAGGTGACCGACGGCATCGCCAAGGCCCCGGCGCGGGCGATGCTGCGCGCCGTGGGCATGGGGGACGACGACTGGGAGAAGCCGCAGATCGGCGTCGCGTCGTCGTGGAACGAGATCACCCCCTGCAACCTCTCCCTCGACCGGCTGGCCAAGCGGGCCAAGGAGGGCGTGCACGCCGCCGGTGGCTATCCGCTGGAGTTCGGCACCATCTCGGTCTCGGACGGCATCTCCATGGGCCACGAGGGCATGCGCGCCTCGCTGGTCTCGCGGGAGGTCATCGCCGACTCGGTGGAGACGGTGGTCTTCGCCGAGCGGCTCGACGGCACGGTGCTCCTGGCCGGCTGCGACAAGTCGCTGCCCGGGATGCTCATGGCCGCCGCCCGGCTCGACCTCGCCAGCGTGTTCCTCTACTCGGGCTCGACGCTGCCCGGCAGGCTCGGGGACCGCGACCTGACGATCATCGACGTCTTCGAGGCCGTCGGCGCCTGTGCCCGCGGTCTGATCACCCGCGAGGAGCTCGGCGACATCGAGAAGGCCGCGTGTCCCGGGCAGGGCTCGTGCGGCGGCATGTACACCGCCAACACGATGGCCAGCGTCGCCGAGGCGCTCGGCATGGCGCTGCCCGGCAGCGCCGCCCCGCCGGCGCCCGACAGCCGCCGCGACGCCTTCGCGGTCGCCTCGGGCGAGGCCGTGGTCAACCTGCTCCGCAAGGGCATCACCGCCCGCCAGATCATGACCAAGGAGGCGTTCGAGAACGCCATCACCGTGGTCATGGCGCTCGGCGGCTCCACCAACGCCGTCCTGCACCTCATGGCCATGGCCCACGAGGCCCAGGTCGACCTCACCCTCGAGGACTTCAACCGGATCGGTGACCGCACGCCGCACCTGGCCGACGTCAAGCCGTTCGGCCGGTACGTGATGACCGACGTCGACCGCATCGGCGGCGTCCCGGTCGTGCTCCGCGCGCTGCTCGACGCCGGTCTGCTGCACGGCGACGCCCTGACCGTCACCGGCAGGACGATGGCCGAGAACCTCGCCGAGATCGCCCCGCCGGACCCGGACGGCACGATCATCCACGCGATGAACGAGCCGATCCACCGCACCGGCGGGCTGACCATCCTGCGCGGCTCCCTCTCGCCGGACGGCGCCGTGGTGAAGTCGGCGGGCTTCGACGCCGACGTCTTCGAGGGCACCGCGCGGGTCTTCGACGGTGAGCAGGGCGCGATGGACGCGGTCACCGAGGGCACGCTGCAGCCCGGCGACGTCGTCGTGATCCGCTACGAGGGCCCGAAGGGCGGCCCGGGCATGCGCGAGATGCTCGCCGTCACCGGCGCGATCAAGGGCGCGGGGCTGGGCAAGGACGTCCTGCTGCTCACCGACGGCCGGTTCTCCGGCGGGACGACGGGGCTCTGCGTGGGCCACGTCGCGCCGGAGGCCACCGACGGCGGCCCGATCGCGCTGGTGGCCGACGGCGACCGGATCCGGCTGGACCTCGCCGCCCGCACGCTCGACCTGCTCGTCGACGCCGACGAGCTGGACCGCCGGCGGCAGACCTG
This sequence comes from Geodermatophilus sp. CPCC 205761, assembly GCF_051383655.1. Taxonomy (NCBI): domain Bacteria; kingdom Bacillati; phylum Actinomycetota; class Actinomycetes; order Geodermatophilales; family Geodermatophilaceae; genus Geodermatophilus; species Geodermatophilus sp. CPCC 205761. Next base: position 54,767 of record NZ_JALPKQ010000032.1, on the reverse strand, counting down.
GCAGCCGCTGCCCCCGCGCTACACGACCGGGGTGCTCGGCAAGTACGCCAAGCTCGTCGGCTCGGCCTCGAAGGGCGCCATCTGCGACTGAAGGCGCTGGTCAGGGCAGGCACCCCCTTGGGGTGAGGCCCGCCCTGCTGCGCTGTTCCCACCCGCGGCCGGTGCCGAGACAGCGGGTGTGGACAGGCTGAGGTGGGTGCTCCTCGCGAGCGCCGTGGTGGTGGGGGCCGTGTGCGCGGTGTCCGCGGGCACGGCCGGTCCCCGGTCCGCCGGTGACGTGGCCGTCGCCGTGATGGGCCTGGCCGCGGCCGCGGTGATCTGGTGCGCCGGCCGCTCGCGGCAGTCGGGCGCGCGGGGGTGGCGGCTGATCGCCGTCGCCCCGGTCCTGCCCGTCGCCGGCTTCCTCGCCGTCGCGGTCGTGGCCCCCGCCGACCCGATGCAGCAGGCGCTGCTGCGCTGGCTGCCCACGACGGCCGGCTACCTGCTCGTGATCCTCGGCGCGCTCACGCTCGTCGACCGGGAGCGGCTGCGCCGCGGTGCCCGGTCCGGCGTCGAGCTCGCGCTCTTCGGCACCGCCTGCGTGCTCGCGGTCCAGCTGCTCGTCCTCGGCCCGGGCCGCAGCTGGCTGGACCTGCGACCGGCCCAGGCGCTCGTGCTGGGCGCCGCCGTCCTGACCACGTCGGCCACGATGACCGCGGCCCTGGTGCTGGTGGGCGTCATCGACAGCCACCGGCAGACCATGGCGCTGGTGCTGCTCGCCGGCATGATCCTCACGACCGCGGGGCGCGCGCTGGCCACCTCCGCGCTCCTCTCCGACTCCCTCGGCGCGACCGATCTGAGCCGCTTCCTCGTCACCGGCGGCCTGGCCCTGCTCGGCGCCGCCGCGCTGGCCGACCCCGGGCCCTGCGCGGACGGGCAGGACTGTCCCCGGCCCCGCAGCGGCCGCTCCACCCAGCTCGGGCAGCTGCTCCCGCACCTCGCCATGGTCGTCGCGCTGCTGAGCGGGGCGATCGCCGGGCTGATCACCGGCCGGTCCAACCCCGTGGTGCTCGCCGGTGTCCTGCTCTGCGCCGTCCTCACCGCCGTGCACCGCTGGGTGACCGCGCGCGACGAGCAGCGCCTGGGCGCGCGGCTGCGGCGCAGCGAGGCCTACTTCCGCTCGCTGGTCTCCTCCAGCGGCGACGCGGTCCTCATCCTCGACGAGGACCTGCGGGTCACCTGGGCCTCGCCGACCCTCGGGACGGCGCTCGGCGAAACCGGACGCGTGGTGGCCGGGCGGGACCTGCTGGAGCTGGTCCACCCGGAGGACGCGCTGCCGGTCGCCCGCGCGCTGCAGCCGGCCGACGCGGGAGCCCCGGCGACCGGGCTGCTGCCGCTGCGGGTGCGGCACGCCGACGGCACCTGGCGGCAGCTGGAGGCCAGCGTCTCCGACCTGCGCCGCGACGCGTCCGTCGGCGCGGTCGTGCTGCACTGCCGGGACACCACCGACCGCGTCGAGCGCGAGCGCGCCCTGGAGCAGGTGGCCTTCACCGACCCCCTCACCGGCCTGCCCAACCGGGCGGGCAGCGAGCGTGCCGTCGAGGACGCGCTCGCCGCGGCGGGGACCCCCGGCGCGCCGTGCCGCAGCCTGCTGCTGATCGAGCTGGCCGGCCTCGAGGAGGTCCGCGAGAACGCCGGGCTGCACGTGGCCAGCGACGTGCTGGTCGAGATCGGCCGCCGGCTGCGGGCCACCGTCCGCGGCGGGGACATGGTCGCCCGGGTCAGCGGCGGCGCGTTCACCGTCCTCGCCGAGGGCACCCCCCAGGTCGTCGACCTGCTCGCCGACCGCCTGCTGTCGGTCCTCGAACAGCCCCTGGACACCCGCGGCGGCATCTTCGACCTCAGCGGCAGCGTGGGCGTCGTCGAGCTGGAGCCGGGGCTGACCGTCGCCGGGCTGCTGGTGCGGTCCGAGCTCGCCGTGCGCGCGGCGGCGGCCAGCGGTCCCGGGAGCGCCCTGCGCTACCGCGAGGCCCTCGGCTCCGCCGCCGACCGCCGGACCCGGCTGCGGGACGACCTGCCCGGCGCCTGGACCCGCGGCGAGCTCTCGGTCCTCTTCCAGCCCGTGGTCTGCCTCGAGCAGCAGCGGGTGACCGGCGTCGAGGCGCTGCTGCGCTGGCGGCACCCGGAGCTCGGGGAGGTGCCCCCGGCCGAGTTCGTGCCGATCGCCGAGCGCGCCGGCGTCATCGGGGAGCTGCAGCGGTGGGCCCTCGAGCAGGCGGCCGCCGCGGCGGTCCTGCTCCCGGAGACCGGCGCCCCGCTGCGGCTGGGCGTGAACATCTCCGCGTCGCACGTCGCCGCCCGCACCCTCGTCGGTGACGTGGCCGCGGTGCTGCGCTCGACGGGCCTGGCCCCCGAGCGGCTGGTCCTCGAGATCACCGAGGCGACGGTGGACGCCGACGGCGACCACGTGGCCGTCGACATCGAGGCGCTGCGGCTCATGGGCGTGCACGTCGCCCTCGACGACTTCGGCACCGGGCACTCGTCGATGGCGCACCTGACCCGGCTGCCGATCGACGTCCTCAAGCTGGACCGCTCCTTCGTGTCCCGGATCGACCGGGACCCCAAGAGCCGGGCCCTGTTCGAGTCGGTCGTGGCCATCGGCCGCGCCCTGGGCCTCGACGTCGTGGCCGAGGGCGTGGAGACCCCGGCCCAGCTCGGTGCCCTGCGCGGCGCCGGCTGCGGGTTCGCCCAGGGCTTCCTGCTGGCCCGGCCGATGCGGCTGGGCGAGCTCACCGACCTGCTCTGCGACGGCGCCGGCCTCCTGTGGCCCGGCCTCGTCGGCTCCCGATGACGACCGGGGCACCGGCCGGGCGGCGCACCTCCGACCGGCCGGCCGGCGGCCGCGCCCGGGGACGGCGCCGCGACACCGCGGCCGCGCTCGGCCTGCTGGCCGTCCTCGGCGTGGCGATCGCGGTGGTCGAGACGACGGCCGCGGACGCCGCCCTGAGCGTCGGCCCGGCCCTGCTCGCGGCCGGCTCGTGGGTCGCCGCCCTCGTCGTGGCGCGGCACGGAGCCCGGCTGCCTGCCGGCTCCACCGGGCCGTGGCGCGCCTTCGCCCTCGCCACCGGGCTGCTGGGCCTGGGGCAGGCGGCCAGCGCGCTGGTCGGCGTCGGGGTCAACACCAGCGAGGCGGGCTGGCACGACCTGCCGCTGGTGGCCGCCGTGCCCGTCGCCCTCACCGCGTGCGCCCGGCTGCTGCCCGCCGCCGGTCGCCGGCCCATCGGGTCCCGCGCGCTGCTCGACGGCGGCATCGTGCTCGTGGCGGTCGCGCTGCTGGGCGAGGCGCTCCTGGCCGACGCCGCCGCCCGCTCGGGCGGCGTCGCCGACGCGCTCGTCTCCGTCGGCTACCCGGCCGTGGGCGCCCTGCTCTGCGGCGTCGGGCTGGTCACGGCGGCCGCCGTCGACGACGCCCGGCGCCCCGCGGCCGCCTGGCTGCTGACCGCCTTCGTGGCGCTCGCCGTCGTGGTGGTCAGCGGCGCCCTCGCGGTCACCCTGCGCAGCACCGGCCTCGACGTCGTCACCGGCCTGGCCTGGCTGGCCATGCTCGGCGCCGGGATCCGGGCGGTCGACGCCGACCCCGGCCGGCTCCGCGAGGACCCCGAGCAGCCGGGCGCGCTGCCGCTGGCCGGCGTGGTCTTCAGCAACTGCGCGGCCTTCGGCGTCGCCCTGTTCCTCGCCGTCGGGGTCGCCGTGGGGCGCTCCGTCTCCGCGGTGGAGGGGGTCGGCATCACCGTGCTCATGCTGCTGACCTTCGTGCGCTGCCTCCTCTGGGCCGCCGACGGGGAGCGGCTGACCCGCCGCGTCCGCCGCACCGAGGGGTGGCTGCGGGCGCTGCTGCACAGCGGCGAGGCGGTCACCGTCCTGCTCGACGGCGAGGGCCGGGTCGCCTGGGCCACCGGGCCGGTGCGCGACCAGCTCGGCTGGGCCGCCCGCGATCTCTCCGGCCGTGCCCTGCTCGCCCTGGTCCACCCCGGCGACCGGGAGCTCCTCGGACGCGTGGCGGCCGCGGTGCGCGCCGGAGGGCAGCCGGTGGAGCTGCCCGCGACGCTGCGCCTGGGCACCCGCGACGGCGACTGGCGCGACGTCGAGGTCTCCGGCGCGGCCCGCACCGGGGGAGAGGACGACGGGCTGGTCCTGCACCTGCGCGACGTCAGCGCCCGCGGCCGCACCCAGCGGGAGCTCGAGCGGCTGGCCTACACCGACTTCCTCACCGGCCTGCCCAACCGCGCCCGGTTCATGGCCGCCCTGGCCGACCAGGACACCGCCCAGGCGTGCGTGCTGCTCATCGACCTCGACGGGTTCAAGGCGGTCAACGACGTGGCCGGCCACGACGCCGGCGACCGGCTGCTGTGCGAGGTGGCCGAGAGCCTGCGCGCGGCCGCCCGCGAGAAGGACGTCGTGGCGCGGCTCGGTGGCGACGAGTTCGCCGTCCTCGTGCGCGCCGACCGCGCGGAGGCGACGGCCCTGGCCGAGCGCCTGGTGGACCTGCTCGACCGGGAGCACCGCCCGGCCACGCCCGGCGGGACGACGTCCCAGGGGCCGGTGTTCGCGGTCTCCGGCAGCGTCGGCCTGGCCGAGCTGCGCCCGGGCACCGACCCCTCGGAGGCCCTGCGCCGCGCCGACCTCGCGCTGCGGACGGCGAAGTCCGACGGGAAGAACTGCGTCCGCTCGTCGGGAGAGGCCCTCGACCGCGCCGTCGACCGGCGGGCCGGCCTGGCGCGCGACCTGCCCGCGGCGATCGCCGACGGGCACCTGACGGTGGCCTTCCAGCCGGTGGTCGGCGTCCTCGAGCGGCGGATCCTGGGCCTGGAGGCCCTCGTCCGGTGGCAGCACCCGGAGTACGGCGCCGTCCCGCCCGACGAGTTCGTCGGCCTGGCCGAGGACGACGGCCTGGTCGTCCCCCTCCAGCGCTGGGTGCTCGGCGCCGCCACCGCTGCGCTGGCTCCGCTGCTGGCCGCCGGGTACGACGTGCAGCTCGGCGTGAACATCTCGATCCGCCACCTGCAGGCCGGCTGCCTGGCCGCCGACGTCGCGCGGGCGCTGGCCGACTCGGGCGTGCCGGCGCACCGGCTGATGCTCGAGATCACCGAGTCGGTGCTCATGGGCGCGGGCGACCGGATGGAGGGCGACCTGGCCGCGCTGCGGGAGATGGGCTGCGTCCTCTCCCTCGACGACTTCGGCAAGGGCCACTCCTCCCTGGCGCGGCTGGCCCGGCTGCCGGTCGACGTGCTCAAGATGGACCGCGCCTTCGTCGCCCACATCGAGGACGACCCGCGCACCGCCGTGCTCGTCGGCAGCGTCATCGAGCTCGGGCGCACGCTCGGCATGGACGTCGTGGCCGAGGGCGTGGAGACCGCCGGCCAGCTGGCCGCGCTCGACCGGCTCGGCTGCCGGTTCCTGCAGGGTTTCCTGCTCGGCGAGCCGGTGCCCGCCGGGGAGCTGTCGGCGCTGCTGGCCGGGTTCGACCCCGCGGTGCTCGACGGCGCGGGCATCCCGTCCCACGTCTGACAGCCGCCACGCCCACACAGTGGGACGACATGGTTGACGACCGGACCGCCGAGGCGCACAGTGGGCGGGTGCGCTCGGCCTGCCTGCTCCTCGTAGTCGCCTAGCGCGTCGGTCGCCCGACCGACGCGCTGACCCCTCTGTGCCCGCAGGCACGAGGGGTCTTTCGTTTGCGGGCCCCGGACACCCCGCCGGACGACGGCCACTCGCGCCCGCAGGCACCCGCGCCGCACACCGCACGGCCCCCGAACCGAGGCCCCGACCGGGGCACTGCCAGGAGACGCCATGAACAGCACCACCCCGGGCGAGTCCGCCACCCGCGAAGCGGCCGCGTCGCTCACCGGTGTCGAGACGACCGCCCGCTCGGTCGCGGCCGCCGCCGAGCCGGCGACCGGCATCACGGGGGCGCAGAGCCTCGTCCGGTCGCTCGAGGCGGTCGGCGTCGAGGTGGTGTTCGGGATCCCGGGCGGGGCGATCCTGCCCGCCTACGACCCGCTGTTCGACTCCACGGTGCGCCACGTCCTGGTCCGCCACGAGCAGGGCGCCGGCCACGCGGCCACCGGCTACGCGCAGGCCACCGGGCGGGTCGGCGTCTGCATGGCGACCTCCGGGCCGGGCGCGACCAACCTGGTGACCCCGCTGGCCGACGCGCACATGGACTCGGTCCCGATCGTGGCCATCACCGGCCAGGTGCCCAGCGCCGCGATCGGCACCGACGCCTTCCAGGAGGCCGACATCCGCGGCATCACGATGCCGATCACCAAGCACAACTTCCTGGTCACCGACGCCCGCGAGATCCCGCAGCGGATCGCCGAGGCCTTCCACCTGGCCTCCACCGGCCGGCCCGGTCCCGTCCTCGTCGACATCCCCAAGGACGTGCTGCAGGCGACCACCGACTTCTCCTGGCCGCCGCGGCTGGAGCTGCCCGGCTACAAGCCGACCACCCGCCCGCACGGCAAGCAGGTGCGCGAGGCCGCCACGCTGATCGCCGGCGCCCGCCGGCCGGTGCTCTACGTCGGGGGCGGCGTCCTCAAGGCGCAGGCCACCGCGGAGCTGGCCGAACTGGCCGAGCTGACCGGCGCACCGGTGGTCACCACCCTCATGGCCCGCGGCGCGTTCCCGGACAGCAGCCCGCAGCACCTGGGCATGCCCGGCATGCACGGCACGGTCGCCGCGGTCACCGCGCTGCAGAAGTCCGACGTCATCGTCGCCCTGGGCGCGCGCTTCGACGACCGGGTGACCGGCCAGCTCTCCTCGTTCGCGCCCGACGCGCAGGTGGTGCACGCCGACATCGACCCGGCCGAGATCGGCAAGAACCGCCGGGCCGACGTGCCGATCGTCGGCGACGCGCGGGAGACCATCGCCGAGCTCGTGACCGCGCTGCGCGCCGAGCACGAGGCCGGCCGCACCCCCGATCTCGCCGCCTGGTGGGCGCAGCTGGAGCAGTGGCGCTCGACCTACCCGCTGGGCTACGACTGGCCCGAGGACGGCACGCTCTCGCCGCAGTACGTCATCGAGCGGCTGGGCGCGATCGCCGGGCCGGACGCGATCTACACCGCCGGCGTCGGCCAGCACCAGATGTGGGCCGCGCAGTTCATCCGCTACGAGAAGCCCGGCACCTGGCTCAACAGCGGCGGCCTCGGGACGATGGGCTACGCCGTCCCCGCGGCGATGGGCGCCAAGTACGGCCGCCCGGAGACCACGGTCTGGGCCATCGACGGCGACGGCTGCTTCCAGATGACCAACCAGGAGCTGGCCACCTGCGCCATCGAGGGCATCCCGGTCAAGATCGCCGTCATCAACAACGGCAACCTCGGGATGGTCCGCCAGTGGCAGACCCTCTTCTACGAGGGCCGCTACTCCAACACCAAGCTGCACGCGCTCAACGAGGACGGCACCCCCAAGCCGGTGCGCATCCCCGACTTCGTCCTGCTCGCCGAGGCGATGGGGTGCGTCGGGCTGCGCTGCGAGACCAAGGACGACGTCGACGCGGTGATCGAGAAGGCCATGGCGATCGACGACGCCCCGGTGGTCATCGACTTCGTGGTCGGCCACGACGCCCAGGTGTGGCCGATGGTCGCCGCCGGCGCCAGCAACGACGACATCATGGCCGCGCGCGGCATCCGCCCGGTCTTCGGCGACGGCCAGGTCTGAGGAGACAGCGAGAGATGACCCGCCACACCCTGTCGGTCCTCGTCGAGAACAAGTCCGGCGTCCTCGCCCGGGTCTCGGCGCTGTTCAGCCGGCGCGCGTTCAACATCGAGTCGCTGGCCGTCGGCCCGACGGAGAACCCCGACCTGTCCCGGATGACGATCGTCGTCGACGCGGAGACCGCGCCGCTGGAGCAGATCACCAAGCAGCTGAACAAGCTCATCGAGGTCATCAAGATCGTCGAGCTCGAGTCGACCGCCGCGGTCCAGCGCGAGCTGCTGCTGGTCAAGGTGCGCGCGCCGATGGCCGACCGCACGCAGGTGCTGCAGACCGCCGAGCTGTTCCGCGCGCACGTCGTCGACGTCAACACCGAGACCGTGACGCTGGAGGCGACCGGCACCCCGGACAAGCTCCAGGCCCTGCTCGCCGTCCTCGCCCCGCTGGGGATCAAGGAGATGGCGCAGTCGGGCACAGTCGCCCTGGGGCGGGGTCCGCGGTCGATGTCGGGCGCCGGTACCTTGCGCCCGGTCGAGCGCACCGCCTAGACCCCAGCCCCGTCAGGGCCGAAGTGGCCACTTTGGCCCTCCCGCTATCGAAGGAGCACCACCGCATGGCCGCCGAGATCTTCTACGACGACGACGCCGACCTGTCGATCATCCAGGGGCGCACCGTCGCCGTCCTGGGCTACGGCAGCCAGGGGCACGCCCACGCGCTGTCGCTGCGCGACTCGGGCGTCGACGTCCGGGTGGGCCTGCCCGAGGGCAGCAAGAGCCGGCCCAAGGCCGAGGCCGAGGGTCTGCGGGTCGTGACGCCGTCCGAGGCCGCCGCCGAGGCCGACCTGATCATGATCCTGGCGCCCGACCACGTGCAGCGGAACCTGTACAAGGAGTCGGTCGAGCCCAACCTGCAGGACGGCGACGCGCTGTTCTTCGGCCACGGCTTCAACATCCGCTTCGGCTACATCAAGCCCCCGGCCGGTGTGGACGTCGCCATGGTCGCCCCGAAGGGCCCGGGCCACCTCGTGCGCCGCGAGTTCGAGAACGGCAAGGGCGTGCCCTGCCTGGTCGCCGTGGAGCAGGACGCCAGCGGCTCGGCGCTGCCGCTGGCGCTGTCCTACGCCAAGGCGATCGGCGGCGCGCGGGCCGGCGTCATCAAGACCACCTTCGCCGAGGAGACCGAGACCGACCTGTTCGGCGAGCAGGCCGTGCTCTGCGGCGGCATGTCGGCGCTCGTGGCCGCGGGCTTCGAGACCCTCATCGAGGCCGGCTACCAGCCCGAGATCGCCTACTTCGAGTGCCTGCACGAGCTCAAGCTGATCGTCGACCTCATGTACGAGGGCGGCATCGCCAAGCAGCGCTGGTCGGTGTCCGACACCGCCGAGTACGGCGACTACACGACCGGCCCGAAGATCGTCGACGAGCACGTCAAGGCGACGATGAAGGACGTCCTCGCGGCCATCAAGGACGGCTCCTGGGCCGCCGCGTTCATCGCCGACCAGGACGCCGGCGCGCCGGACTTCAAGCGCCGCCGGGCCGAGGCCGAGGCGCACCCGATCGAGGAGACCGGGCGCAAGCTGCGCGGCCTGATGAGCTGGGTGTCGGCGTCGGACGACTACACCGGGACCGCCGCCCGCAACTGACGACCGACGAGAGGCCCCCGCTGCCGGTTCGGCAGCGGGGGCCTCGGTCTGTCGGGACGGGGTCCTCTCACTACCGCCCGCCGCGGGCGGCGAAGAACCGGGTGGACGCCGGCTGCCTGAGCAGCACGACCATGCCGGCGCCGACGGCGGCGAGCACGACCGACCAGAAGGCGAACTGCCCCTGGACCAGCGACGTGACGATCCCGAGGACACCCAGGCCGGCGGTGACCCCGCCGCCGATGGTCAGCACCCGGCCGCCCCGGCCGGTCAGCGCCTGGACGCCGCCCCAGATGTTCACGGCGGCGATCGCCAGGTAGAGCGCCCCGAAGACGCCGAACACCGGGATGACCGAGGCCGCGGCCAGGAGCACGAGCGCGTTCAGCAACGCGAAGAACGCGACGAGGAACCCGAGCAGGACCGCGCCGAGCACCTGGGCTGGCCGCCGGGCGACCGGGCCGGACGGCACCGGCGCACCCGGCGCGAGGGGTTCCGGCTGGGATCCGCTGGGACCGGTCATCGGACGGCCGGCGGTCAGCGACCGCGGCGCGCGCGGTGCGCGGCGAAGAACGCGGCGGCCGGCTTCATGGCGAGCAGGACGACGATCGCCACCGCGGCCAGGAAGAACAGCAGGCTCCAGATGACGCCGCCGGCCCCGTTGACGTCGGCGTCGGCGAGGCTCCCGATCAGGCCCAGCCCGGTGAAGAAGACCGCGATCGACCCGCCCACGAGGAGCATGACGCGGCTGCGGCCGGTCAGCGCCCAGATCGCGCCCCAGATCATCACGACGGTCCAGGCCAGCATCAGCAGTCCGATGACGACCCCGACGCCCACGGCCGCGCCGGCCGCCGACCCGATGCCCGGGACGAGGTCGTCCAGGTCGCCGGACGCGCCGCCGACCGCCGCCACGAAGACGAGCAGGATCAGGCTGAAGACGACGCCGATGGCGCCGAAGACGAAGCCGAGGACCGCCGCGGTGATGACGCCGCCGGGCTTGGCGGGCACCGCCGACTGCCCGTACTGCCCGTACTGCTGCGCGTAGCCGCCCGGCTGCCCGTACTGCTGCGGGTAACCCGGCTGCTGGCCGTAGGGCTGGCCCTGGCCGTACTGCCCGTACTGCTGGCCGTACGGCTGCTGGGGCTGCCCGTACTGCTGCCCGTACCCCTGGCCCTGCGGCTGGCCGTACTCCTGGCCGTACCCCGGGCTGCCCTGGGGCTGCCCGTACTGCTGCGGCTGGCCGTACTGCGAGCCGGAGCCCGAGCCGTGCTCGTTGTCCTGGGTGCTCATGATCTCCTCCGTCGGCGCCGGCTGTGCCGACTCTGCGTGAGCAGCATCTCGGCCGGACCACCGCCCGGCAAGCACGCCCACCCCTTCGGCGGGGGGGTGTCGCGCCGGGGTGACCTCGCCACGGAGCGTGCGCGGGAGGGGCTGGCCGGGGCAGCGCGGGGCTCCGTCCCTAGGCTGTGGACCCGTGTCCACGAGCGCGCCCGTCGTCCTGATCGCCGAAGAACTCGCCCCGAGCGTGCTGGAGGTACTCGGGAACGAGGTCGAGATCCGTCACGTCGACGGCGCCGACCGGTCCGCCCTGCTGCCGGCGCTCGCCGACGCTGCGGCCGTCATGATCCGCAGCGCCACCCAGATCGACGCCGAGGCGCTGGCCGCCGCGCCGAACCTGAAGGTGGTCGCGCGCGCCGGGATCGGCCTGGACAACGTGGACGTCGCCGCCGCCACCGAGCGCGGGGTCATGGTGGTCAACGCGCCGACGTCGAACATCGTCAGCGCCGCCGAGCACGCCGTGGCCCTGCTGCTGGCCGCCGCCCGCCACATCCCCGCCGCCGACGCGTCGCTGCGCGAGGGCACCTGGAAGCGCTCGAAGTTCAGCGGCGTCGAGGTGACCGACAAGGTCGTCGGCGTCGTCGGGCTGGGCCGGATCGGTCAGCTGGTCGCCCAGCGGCTGGCCGCCTTCGGCGTCACGCTCATCGCCTACGACCCCTACATCCAGCCCGGTCGGGCGGCGCAGCTCGGTGTCCGCATGGTGTCGCTGGAGGAGCTGCTCCGCGAGGCGGACTTCATCACCGTCCACCTGCCGAAGACGCCGGAGACCCTCGGGCTGATCGGTGCCGCGGAGCTGGCCACCACCAAGCGCGGGGTGATCATCGTCAACGCGGCCCGCGGGGGGCTCGTCGACGAGGCGGCGCTGGCCGACGCGCTGCGCTCCGGGCAGGTGGGTGCCGCGGGCATCGACGTGTACGCCAAGGAGCCGTGCACCGACAGCCCGCTGTTCGGCCTGCCCAACACGGTGGTCACCCCGCACCTGGGCGCCTCGACCACGGAGGCGCAGGACAAGGCCGGCACCGCGGTGGCGCACTCGGTGCGACTGGCGCTGCAGGGCGAGTTCGTCCCCGACGCGGTGAACGTCCAGGCCGGTGGCGTCGTCGCCGAGGACGTGCGGCCGGGCCTGCCCCTGGCCGAGAAGCTCGGCCGGCTGTTCACCGCGGTCGCCGGCGGGCTGGCCCAGTCGGTCACCGTCGACGTCCGGGGCAAGATCGCCGAGTTCGACGACTCGGTGCTCCAGCTCGCGGTCCTCAAGGGCGTGTTCTCCGACGTCATCGAGGAGCAGGTCACCTACGTCAACGCCCCGCTGTTCGCCGAGCAGCGCGGCCTCGACGTCGCGCTGACCAGCGACGAGGAGAGCCCCGACTACCGCAACCTCGTGAGCGTGCACGGCGCGATGGCCGACGGCACGGAGGTCACCGTCTCCGGCACGCTGTTCGGCAAGAACCAGGTGCCCAAGCTCGTCGAGATCAACGGCTTCGACATGGACCTGGACCCGTCGGGCTACCTGCTGTTCTTCGTCTACACGGACCGGCCCGGCGTCGTCGGCACCGTCGGCGCCGCGCTGGGGGAGGCCGGCATCAACATCGCCGGTGCCCAGGTAAGCCGCACGCAGCGCGGCGGCGAGGCGCTCATGGCGGTGACCGTGGACAGCCCCGTGCCGGCCGAGCTGCTCGGCGACATCGCCGGCCGGATCGGCGCGCGCGAGGCCCGCTCGGCGGACCTCACCCCGCGCTGAAATAGGGTCTCTCCCCATGCGCCTGGCAGTGATCCCTGGAGACGGCATCGGCCCCGAGGTGGTGGCCGAGGGCCTCAAGGTCCTCCGCGAGGTGGCTCCCGACGTGGAGAGCACCCCGTACGACCTCGGTGCCATGCGGTGGCAGCGGACGGGGGAGCTGCTCCCCGACACGGTGCTCGACGAGCTGCGCGGGCACGACGCGATCCTGCTCGGGGCCATCGGTGACCCCAGCGTCCCGCCGGGGATCCTCGAGCGGGGGCTGCTGCTGCGGCTGCGCTTCGAGCTCGACCACCACGTCAACCTGCGCCCGGCCCGGCTCTTCGACGGCGTGCGCAGCCCGCTGGCCGACCCCGGCCCGATCGACATGCTGTGCGTGCGCGAGGGCACCGAGGGGCCCTACGTCGGCAACGGCGGCGTCCTGCGCAAGGACACCCCGCACGAGATCGCCACCGAGGTCAGCCTCAACACCGCCTTCGGCGTCGAGCGGGTCGTCCGGTACGCGTTCGAGCGGGCGACGGCCCGCCCCCGCCGGCACCTCACGCTGATCCACAAGACCAACGTGCTCACCCACGCCGGCTCGCTGTGGTCACGGGTCGTCGAGGAGGTCGCGGCGGAGTTCCCCGAGGTCACCGTCGCCTACCAGCACGTCGACGCCGCGACGATGTTCTTCATCACCGACCCCGGCCGCTACGACGTCATCGTGACCGACAACCTCTTCGGCGACATCGTCACCGACGTCGCCGCGGCGGTCACCGGCGGCATCGGCCTGGCCGCCAGCGGCAACCTCGACGCCTCCGGCACCAACCCGAGCATGTTCGAGCCGGTGCACGGCTCGGCGCCCGACATCGCCGGCCAGGGCAAGGCCGACCCCACGGCGACCGTGCTGTCGGTGGGCCTCCTGCTCGAGCACCTCGGCCGCACCGACCAGGCGAAGAAGGTCAACGCCGCGGTCGCCTTCGACCTGTCCACCCGCGAGCCGCAGGGCCCGGTGCGCACCCAGGAGGTCGGCGACCGCCTCGCGGCGCTCGCCAGCGGCTGAGCGGTCACCGCCGCCGTCCCCGGTACGGGAGTGCCGAGGACGGCGGACGACGTGCTTTACTCGACGTGATGCACCCCACCGGCCTGATCATCATCGCCTAGCGCGCAGTCACCCTCCCGACTGCGCGCAGACCTCCCGTACCCGGGGGGTCTTTTTCGTGTTCGGGCCGTTGCCGACACCCCCGGAGAACCGATGTCCCTCGATCCCGCCACCGACCTCGACTTCCACGTCTTCGACACCACCCTGCGCGACGGCGCCCAGCGCGAGGGCGTCAGCTACTCGGTCGCCGACAAGCTCGCGGTCGCCCGCCTGCTCGACGAGATCGGGGTCGGCTTCATCGAGGGCGGGTGGCCCGGGGCGCTGCCCAAGGACACCGAGTTCTTCGCCCGCGCCCGCTCCGAGCTCAAGCTGCGGCACGCCCAGCTGGTCGCCTTCGGTGCCACCCGCAAGGCCGGCGTCCGGGTCGAGGAGGACGCCCAGGTGCGCGCCCTGCTGGACGCCGAGACCCCGGTGGTCTGCCTGGTCGCGAAGTCCGACGTCCGGCACGTGCGGGAGGCGCTGCGGACGACGCTGGAGGAGAACCTCGCGATGGTGGCCGACACCGTCGCCTTCTTCGTGGCGCACGGCCGCCGGGTGTTCCTCGACTGCGAGCACTTCTTCGACGGCTACAGGGCCGACCGCGACTACGGCGTGCGCGTGCTCGAGGCCGCGTTCGGCGCCGGGGCCGAGGTCGGCGTCCTGTGCGACACCAACGGCGGGATGCTGCCGATGGACGTCGCGCGGGTGGTCGCCGACGTCCGGTCGCGCACCAGCGGCAGGCTGGGCATCCACTGCCAGGACGACACCGGCTGCGCGGTGGCCAACAGCCTGGCCGCCGTCGAGGCCGGCGTGACCCACGTGCAGGGGACGGCGAACGGCTACGGGGAGCGGGCCGGCAACGCCGACACCTTCGTGCTGATCGCCAACCTGGTCACCAAGATGGGCCTGCCGGTCGTGCCGGCGGAGTGCCTCCCCGAGCTGCAGCGGGTCAGCCACGCGATCGCCGAGCTGGCCAACATCGCCCCCGACGACCACCAGCCCTTCGTCGGGGTGTCGGCGTTCGCGCACAAGGCCGGCCTGCACGCCTCCGCGATCAAGGTCAGCCCGGAGCTGTACAACCACCTGGACCCGACCGTCGTCGGCAACGACATGCGCATCCTGGTCACCGAGATGGCCGGCCGGGCCTCGGTCGAGCTGAAGGGCCGCGAGCTCGGCGTGGACCTCGACGGCCAGGCCGACGCGATCGGCCGGGTCGTCGACCAGGTCAAGGTGCTCGAGGCCGACGGCTGGTCGTTCGAGGCCGCCGACGCCTCCTTCGAGCTGCTGCTGCGCGCCCAGCTGCCCGACGCGCCGGCCCCGCTGTTCGAGCTGGAGAGCTACAAGACCTCCGTCGAGCACTGGAGCAACGGCGTCGTGGTCAGCGAGGCCACGGTCAAGGTGCACGTGGACGGCGAGCGGATCATCAGCACCGGGGAGGGCAACGGCCCGGTCAACGCCCTGGACAACGCGCTCCGCCAGGCACTGGTCAGCCGGTACCCGCGGCTGGCCGACGTCTCGCTGGCCGACTACAAGGTCCGCATCCTGGGCTGGAAGGGCGGCACCAGTGCGACCACGCGGGTGCTGGTCAGCACCACCGACGGCGTGGGCGAGTGGACCACCGTGGGCGTCCACGACAACGTCGTCGAGGCCTCCTGGCACGCCCTCGTCGACGCCCTCACCTACGCCGTCCGGCTGCGCTGAGCGCGAGGACCGCGTCCCGGGTCCTCCGGGACGCGGTCCTCGGCCGGCGGTCAGTGGGCGTACTCGCTGCGGCGCCACACCATGGCCAGCGCCATCAGCGGCAGCATCAGCACGTGGCCGGCGGTGAAGAGGAAGTCCCCGGAGACCGCCCCCGCCCAGTAGGGCACCAGCAGGACGACGAACGGCAGGTACATCGCCGCCGACATCTCGAGGATCGCGGGCCACGAGTGCCGTCGGAAGCGCATCCAGGCGCCCATCCCGATCGCCATGTTGGTCGCCATGACCATGGCGTGGACGTCGACCCGGTCGTCCAGGCCCGGCCAGACCAGGGCCTCGAGCGGGCCCAGGGCCATCATCCCGACGACCATCGCGACGACCATCTCGAGGTAGTGCCGGACGTAGTGCCAGGCGTGCCGGGTGCGGGAGTGCTCGTGCGGGGTGCGGATCTGCGTCGACATGCGGCAAGGGTCGGGCGGCGCGGTGCCGGTGCCACGTGCCGGAGGTCACGACGACGGGTCACGACCCGGCATGACCCCCGTCAGAGCAGGTCGAGCGCCCGGGCCCGCAGCGCCGCCTGGGTCCGGTCCCGGGCGCCGAGCTTGGCCAGGACGTTGGTCACGTGGTTCTTGACGGTCCCCTCCGCGAGGAACAGCGACCCGGCGATCTCCCGGTTGCTGAGCCCGTCGGCGAGCAGCCTCAGCACGTCGAGCTCCCGGTCCGACAGCGGCACGACCAGGGGCTGGGGACGGGGCCGCGGGACGTCGTCCAGCTGGGCGAACCGCGCCACCACCTTGGCAGCCACCGACGGCTGCAGCACCGACTCGCCGCGCGCCGCCGACAGCACGGCCTCGACCAGGCGCTCGGAGGAGACGTCCTTGAGCAGGTAGCCGAGCGCGCCGGCGCGCAACGCGGCGAAGACGTCCTCGTCGTCGTCGAAGGTGGTCAGCGCCAGCACCGCGACGCCGGGCTGCTCGACCCGCAGGCGCCTCGTCGTCGCGATGCCGTCGAGCACCGGCATGTGGAGGTCCATCAGGACGACGTCCGGCGCCAGCGCGGCCGCCAGCTCCAGGGCCTGCTGCCCGTTCCCGGCCTCGCCGACGACCGCGACCTCCGGCCGGGCGCCCAGCAGCGTGACCAGGGCCTCGCGGAACAGCGCCTGGTCGTCGACGACCAGCACGCGGACGGGGCAGCTCACCCGGGGACCTCGACGAGCAGCGCCGTTCCGCCGCCGGGCTGGGACTCGACCCGCAGCCGTCCGCCCACCCGCGCGGCCCGCTCCTCCAGCCCCAGCAGGCCGAACGCGCGCCGGCCGTCGTCCGCCGGACGATCGGGGAGGCCCCGGCCGTCGTCCCGGACCGCCAGCCGCACCGTGCCGTCGTCGCCGAAGGTCAGGGTGACCCGCGCGGACGTGGCGTCGGCG
This sequence comes from Geodermatophilus sp. CPCC 205761, assembly GCF_051383655.1. NCBI lineage: Bacteria > Bacillati > Actinomycetota > Actinomycetes > Geodermatophilales > Geodermatophilaceae > Geodermatophilus > Geodermatophilus sp. CPCC 205761. The sequence goes on along the minus strand of NZ_JALPKQ010000032.1, from coordinate 38,125 downwards.
TGCTTGCGCACGTTGGTCAGGCCCTCCTGGGCCGACCGGTACAGCGACTCCTCCGTCGGTGCCGGGAGGCGGCGCTCGACACCGGACACCTCCAGCGTGGCCGGGACACCCGCCGCCGAGGCCTGCGCGGTCAGCTCCTCCAGTGCCGCACGCAGCGGCGGGGCCGTCCGCTGCTCGCGCAGCGCGGCGACCGACCGGCGCACCTCGGCGAGGGCCTCGCCGGCCTGCTGCTGGGCCTTGGCCAGGACGGCGTCGGCGCGGCCCGGGTCGGTCGGGAGCACCGCGCGGGCCGCCTGCACCTGCATCTGGACCACCGTCAGGTGGTGGCCCAGGCCGTCGTGGATGTCGCGGGCGAGCCGGTTGCGCTCCTGCGTGGTGGCCAGCTCCTCGGCCTGCGCCGCGTACCCGCGGAGCCGCTCGTTGGCCGCGGCCAGCTCGGCCCGGGCCCGCTGCGCCTGCCGGAGCAGCGCGGTGACCACCGCGGTGAACACCGCCGCCCCGAGCAGACCCAGCCCGTTCCGGAGGAAGTCGGCCCACCCCATGCCGAGGTGCACGAGGGGCACGAGCGCGGTCACCCCGGCGGCGGCGGGCAGCGGGAGCAGCAGGACGCACTGGGCGACGAGGACCAGGAGCAGGAGCGTCGCACCGACGCCGGCCTGCGCCGCCCCGAACACCAGCACGCCCAGCGGCAGGGCGACGCAGACGTACGCGGCGGTCAGCCAGTACCGGCGCGGCGCGGGCCGGCGGGAGAGCCAGGGGAGGGCGGGCACGGCCAGCGCGGCGAACACGGTGCCGAGGCCGACGGCGAGGAGCGGGTGGGCGTCGTCGGTGGCCTCGACGGCGACGGTGAGCAGCGCGACGCAGGTCAGCACCGCGAGGGCGCGGGTCACGCGGACACTGTCCGCCGCCGGGACCGGCCGGTCAACGACGTGGTCGGCCGGCCGGCCGACACCTCACCCCAGGGGGTCCAACCGCCGCTTGAGCAGGCAGAAGGGGTTGCCCTCGGGGTCGGCCAGCACGTGCCACCCCTCGTCGCCGGTCTGGCCGACGTCGGCCGGGGTGGCGCCGAGGGTCAGCAGGCGCTCGAGTTCGGCGTCCTGGTCCCGGTCGGTGGCGTTGAGGTCCAGGTGCAGTCGGGGCTTGCCGGGGCTGGGGTCGGCCACCGGGCCGAAGACGAGGGTCGGTGCCGGGCCGCCGAAGCCGGCCTCGGGGCCGATCTCGACCGCGCCGTCGTCGTCGCGGGAGAGCACCCGGTAGTCGAGGACCTGTGCCCACCAGGCGGCCAGCGCCTCGGGGTCGCGGCAGTCGACGACGATCTCGCTGAGCCGGCACGCCATGCCGCGACGGTAGGGCCCCGGCCGCACGGCCGCGACGGCGCGGGCGCGGGCCGGCCGGTGCGGGTCAGTAGCCTCGACCCGTGCGCATCGTCCGTTTCGCCTCGCCCTCGGGCATGTCCTTCGGAGTCCTCGACGGGGACGGCCACGTGGCCCAGATCGAGGGCCACCCGTTCGGCACCATCTCCTTCACCGGTCAGCGCTTCGCGCAGGCCGACGTCCGGCTGCTGTCGCCGATCCTCCCCAGCAAGGTGGTCTGCGTCGGCAAGAACTACGCCGCGCACATCGAGGAGATGAAGACCGGCGAGGCCCCGGCGGAGCCGCTGCTGTTCCTCAAGCCGTCGACGTCGGTGATCGGCCCCGGCGACGCCATCCGGATCCCGCCGGGCAGCGCCAACGTGCACCACGAGGCGGAGCTGGCCGTGGTCATCGGCGCCCGCGGCGCCCGGCACGTCAGCCCGGAGCAGGCGCTGTCGAGCGTCTTCGGCTACACGATCGGCAACGACGTCACCGAGCGGGACATGCAGAAGAGCGACGGGCAGTGGACCCGCGCCAAGGGCTTCGACAGCTTCTGCCCGCTCGGCCCGTGGATCGAGACCGACCTGGCCGGCCTCGGCAAGGACCCGGCCGACCTCGAGATCACCTGCACGGTGGACGGCGAGCTGCGCCAGCAGGGGCGCACCAGCCAGCTGCTGTTCGACGTGCCGACGCTGGTCTCGCACATCTCGCAGGTCATGACGCTGCTGCCGGGCGACGTCGTGCTGACCGGCACCCCGTCCGGCGTCGGGCCGATCCGCCCCGGCCAGCGGGTCGAGGTGACCGTCGAGGGCCTGGGCACGCTGGCCAACACGGTGACCGGCGCCGACACCACCTCCACCGCCGGCGGCACGCGGTGACCGGCGTCCGCACCCGCTTCTGCCCGTCGCCGACGGGCACGGTGCACGTCGGCCTGCTGCGGACGGCGCTGTTCAACTGGGCGCACGCCCGGCACACCGGCGGCACCTTCGTCTTCCGCATCGAGGACACCGACGCCTCCCGCGACTCCGAGGAGTCCTACCGGCACCTGGTCGACAGCCTGCGCTGGCTCGGGCTGGACTGGGACGAGGGTCCCGAGGTCGGCGGCCCGCACGGTCCGTACCGGCAGTCGGAGCGGCACGAGGTCTACCGCGAGGTCGCCGCGAAACTGCTGGCCGCCGGGCACGCCTACGAGTCCTTCTCCACCAACGAGGAGGTCGAGGCCCGCCGGCTGGCGGCCGGGCAGGACGCGAAGCTCGGCTACGACAACGCCGACCGCGACCTGACCGAGGCGCAGAAGGCCGCGTTCCGGGACGAGGGGCGCCAGCCGGTGCTGCGGCTGCGCATGCCCGACGAGGACCTCGTCTGGACCGACCTGGTGCGCGGTGAGGTCCGCTTCGGGGCGGGCTCGGTGCCCGACTTCGTGCTCGTCCGCGGCAACGGGGTCCCGCTGTACCCGTTCGTCAACCCCGTGGACGACGCCCTCATGCAGATCACCGACGTGCTGCGCGGGGAGGACCTCCTGCCGTCCACACCCCGGCAACTCGCCCTCTACGCCGCGCTCACCGACATCGGCGTCGCGTCGGGCACCCCGCGGTTCGGTCACCTGCCGTACGTGACGGGGGAGGGCAGCAAGAAGCTGTCGAAGCGCGACCCGCAGTCCAACGTCGACGTCTACCGCGAGCGCGGCTTCGTGCCCGAGGGCTTCGCCAACTACCTGGCGCTGCTGGGCTGGTCGATCGCCGAGGACCGCGACGTCTTCTCGATGGCCGAGATGACCGAGGCCTTCGACGTCACCCGGGTGAGTGCCAACCCCGCCCGCTTCGACGTGAAGAAGGCCGAGGCGATCAACGCCACCCACCTGCGCGCCCTGCCGGTGGAGGACTTCGTCGCCCGCGTCGTCCCGTTCCTGGCCGGTGCCGGGCTGGTGGCCGATCCGCCCACCCCGGAGCAGGACCGCGTGCTGCGGGCGATCGCGCCGATGGTCCAGGAGCGCGTGGTGGTCCTCTCGGAGGCCGTGGACATGGTGCGGTTCCTGTTCGTCGACGAGGTGGAGATCGACCCGGCGGCCGCGGCCAAGCAGCTGGCCGGCCCCGACGCCGCCGAGGTGCTCGACGCCGCCACCACCGCGCTGCGCGAGCTGCCGGACTGGAGCACGCCCGACATCGAGGCCGCGCTCAAGGAGGCGCTCGTGGAGGGGCTGGGGCGCAAGCCGCGCCAGGCCTTCGGGCCGGTGCGGGTCGCGGTCAGCGGCCGCACCGTCTCCCCGCCCCTGTACGAGTCGATCGAGCTGCTGGGCCGCGAGCGCACGCTGGCCCGTCTGGGCGCGGCCCGGGCGGCCGTCCCCCGGGTGATCGGCCGGCCGTGAGCGACCCGGTGCCCGGCCCGCCCGAGCCGGCCGACGACGAGCCCTACAGCGGGCCGCCGCCGACCGGCCCCTACGCGGCGCCGCCGTACGTCCCCGGGGCGCTGCACGGCGTGCACTCGCTGCCGGCGACCGGGGCGTGGGCGGGGCCGGTGGCGTGGCCGCTCGGTCCGGTGCCGCTGCAGGCCGGCCCGCACACGCTCGGGCCGCCGTACCCGCCGTACCCGCCCGGGCCGTTCCCGCCGTACCCGCCGCCCTGGCAGCGTGCGCTGCTCGACTGGCGGCCCGGGCCCCCGCCGCCGGTCGGGCCGCCGCCCGGCGTGCGCTGGGCACCTCCGCCGGGCACCCCGCCGCACGACGAGCCGGTGTCCTTCCTGCACGCCATGCGCGCGCGGGACTGGCGGTGGTGGCGGCCGCTGCTCGGGCTGCTGCTGATCACCGTCGTCTACGCCGTGGCCGCGACCGTCGTGGTCCTGGTCGCCGTCGTCACCGGCGCCTTCCCGGACCTGCAGTTCCTCGACCTGGTCGACCCCGGGGTGCTGCTGATCACCAACGTGTCGCTGATCGTCGCCATCCCGATCGTCTGGCTGGCCTGGGTGGCCGCGCACGGCATGGAGCCCGGCTGGTCGTCGTCGGTGCTGGCCCGGCTGCGCTGGCGGCTGTTCCTGCCGTACACGCTGCTGTCCCTGCCCACACTAGGCGCCGGCATCCTGCTCAGCGTCCTGCTCGGGTACCTGCTGGAGGGCGGTGCGCTCACCGGGCCGTCGTCGTCCTACGTCTGGCTGGTGCTGGTCGTGGTGTTCACGACACCGCTGCAGTCCGCGGCCGAGGAGTACGTCTTCCGCGGCTACCTGAGCCAGGCGATCGCCGGGTGGATCCGCGGCCCGCGCGCCGGGGCGGTCGTCGCGGGAGTGCTGACGGCGGCGCTGTTCTCCGCGGCGCACGCCCCGCCCGACGTCTGGACCTTCCTCGACCGGTTCGCCTTCGGTCTCGCCGCCTCCGCCGTCGTCTGGCTGACCGGCGGCCTGGAGGCGGCCATCGTGCTGCACGCGGTGAACAACGTGCTGGTCTTCCTGCTGGCCGGCGGGCTGGGGGAGGGCGTGACCACCGACTCCGTGCCGGCCGGCACCGGGCTGCTCGTGGTGGCCCTCGACCTGCTTGCCATGGGGGCGTACGTGTTCCTGGTGGCCCGCTCCCGCCGGCGGCTGGAACCGGAGACCCGGACCCTCGCGCAGGATCTGCGACCACCGTCACCCCGGGGGGTGCCGACCGGGCAGGAGGGCGTCGGGTATGGTGGTTCCCGGCGCCGCGAGGCGCAGCACGACCCTTGGGGTATGGGGTAATTGGCAGCCCGACGGTTTCTGGTTCCGTTAGTCTAGGTTCGAGTCCTGGTACCCCAGCGAGGAAGCCTGGTTCCTCAGCACCACCGCACGGCCCCGTCGTCTAGCGGCCCAGGACGCCGCCCTCTCACGGCGGTAGCGAGGGTTCGAATCCCTTCGGGGCTACGCCCGCGCGAGAGCCCCCGGCCACCGGCCGGGGGCTCTCGTCGTTCCCGGACCCGGTGCACCCGGGCCCTCGAGGGCGTGGCAGGATGGCAGTGCACGGCCCCGTCGTCTAGCGGCCCAGGACGCCGCCCTCTCACGGCGGTAGCGAGGGTTCGAATCCCTTCGGGGCTACGCCCGCGCGAGAGCCCCCGGCCACCGGCCGGGGGCTCTCGTCGTTCCCGGACCCGGTGCACCCGGGCCCTCGAGGGCGTGGCAGGATGGCAGTGCACGGCCCCGTCGTCTAGCGGCCCAGGACGCCGCCCTCTCACGGCGGTAGCGAGGGTTCGAATCCCTTCGGGGCTACGCCCGCGCGAGAGCCCCCGGCCACCGGCCGGGGGCTCTCGCCGTCCCGGCACCGGTTGGCCGGTCGATCGGCGGCCCCGCTACCGTCTGGACGCCGCTCACGGACAGTGACGGGCGGCGGAGAGGCGGGAGGGCCATCGTGATCCGGACGAGTCGTCGGCTGGCCGACGGCCGGGAGGTCCTGTACTTCGACGCGGGGGACGCCGCCCCGCAGCGGACGGCCGAGGACCCGCGCGACCTCCCGCCGGTCAGCACCCGCTCGCAGCTGCGGTGGGACCCGCTGCTCGGCGAGTGGGTGGTCCTGGCCTCGCACCGGCAGACCCGCACCTTCCTGCCGCCGGCCGACCAGTGCCCGCTGTGCCCGGCGCGCCCGGACCGCGAGCCCACGGAGATCCCCGAGGCCGACTACCAGGTCGTCGTCTTCGAGAACCGCTTCCCCTCCCTGGCGACCGCGGTGGAGCTCGACGTCCCGCCGGCCGCCTCCGGCGCGCCGCTGACCGAGCTGCGGCCCGGCTTCGGCCGCTGCGAGGTCGTGGTGTTCACCAGCGAGCACGACCGGTCGTTCGCGACGCTGGGCCCCGAGCGGGCCCGGCTGGTCGTCGACGTCTGGGCCGAGCGCACCGCCGAGCTGTCGGGGATCGAGGGCGTGGAGCAGGTCTTCGCGTTCGAGAACTCCGGCGAGGAGATCGGCGTGACGCTCTCCCACCCGCACGGGCAGATCTACGCCTACCCGTTCGTGACGCCGCGCGTGGCGAAGGTGCTGGACTCGGTCGAGCGGCACCGCCGTGACACCGGCGGGGACCTGTTCGCCGACGTGCTGGCCGCCGAGCGCGGCGGGCCCCGCGTGGTGGCGGCCAACGAGCACTGGACGGCGTTCGTGCCGGCCGCCGCCCGCTGGCCGTACGAGCTGCAGCTGTTCCCGCACCGGCGGGTGCCGGACCTCCCGGCCCTGGACGACGCCGAGCGGGACGCGCTGGCCGCGATCTACCTCGACGCCCTCGGCCGGTTCGCCCGCCGCTTCGACACGCCCATGCCCTACATCGCCGCGTGGAACCAGGCGCCGGTGCACCGCGGCCGCGAGGACTGGTGGCTGCACCTGCAGCTGTTCTCGCTGCGCCGGGCGCCCGGCAAGCTCAAGTACCTGGCCGGCTCGGAGTCGGGGATGGGCGCCTTCATCAGCGACACCACCCCCGAGGACGTGGCCGAGCAGCTGAGGAACGTCTGATGACCGTCGTCGAGCGGGCTCGGGCGGCGTTCGCCGCGGCGTTCGGGGCCGACCCCGAAGGCGTGTGGGCGGCGCCGGGGCGGGTGAACGTCATCGGCGAGCACACCGACTACAACGAGGGCTTCGTGCTGCCGGTCGCGCTGCCGCACACCACGCGCGCCGCTGTCGCCCTGCGCGACGACGGCCTGGTGTCCCTCGCCTCGGTGCAGCACCCCGGCGACCGGGTCGAGCTGCCCGTCGCCGACCTCGCGCCCGGCCGCCCCGGGGGCTGGGCGGGGTACCCGGCGGGCGTCGTGCACGAGCTGCGGGACCGGGTGCCCGGCGGGGCGAGCGTGCTGGTCGACGGCGACGTCCCCTCCGGCGCCGGGCTGTCCTCGTCGGCGGCCCTGGAGTGCGCCGTCGCGCTGGCGCTGCGGGACCTCGCCGCGCCCGGGCTGACCCCGGCCGACCTCGTCGACGTCGCCCGGCGGGCGGAGAACGACTTCGTCGGCGCCCCGACCGGCATCCTCGACCAGTCGGCGTCGATGCTCTGCACCGCCGGCCACGCGCTGTTCCTCGACACCAGGGACCGGTCGGCCGTGCAGGTGCCCTTCGACCTGGCCGCGGCCGGGCTGGCGCTGCTCGTCGTCGACACCGGCACCACGCACGACCACGCGACCGGGGGCTACGGGGACCGCCGCCGCGAGTGCGAGCAGGCCGCCGGGCGGCTGGGGGTGGCGGCGCTGCGCGACGTCCCGGACGTGGCCGCGCTGGCGGTGCTGGACGACGGGACGGCCGAGGGTGCGGTGCTCCTGCGCCGGGCCCGGCACATCGTCACGGAGAACGCCCGGGTGCTCGAGGTCGTGGCCACGCTGCGGGGAGCCGCCGGGCCGGCGGCGATCGGACCGGTGCTGACCGCCGGGCACGCCTCGCTGCGCGACGACTTCCAGATCTCCACCACCGAGCTGGACGCCGCGGTCGCCGCTGCCCTGGACGCCGGAGCGCTGGGCGCGCGGATGGTCGGCGGCGGCTTCGGCGGGAGCGCCATCGCGCTCGTGCCCGCCGACGCCGTGGACGCCGTCACCGGGGCCGTGACCACGCGGTTCGCCGAGGCGCGGTTCGGGGCACCGCGGACCTTCGTGGCCGTCCCCTCCGCGGGGGCGCAGCGGCTGGCCTGACCCGCACCGTCCGACCGACCGCGGGAGGTGCCGGACGGCGACCGCCCGGCAGGGTCCCGATCAGTCCAGCACGGTCACCGGCACCCGCTGCACGAGGTTGTTGGCCATGCCCTGCCGGTTCCACGGCTGGTCGACCGGCTGCGGGCCCGCCTCGTCGCTCGCCCGGACGACGAACTCGTAGCTGCCCGGTGCGGCGGTCCACGGCAGCACCCACGCCCGCCAGGCGAACGGGTGCGCCGGGTCCGGGGGAGCCAGGTCGGCCGCGGTCCAGCTCGCCCCGCCGTCCGCACTGACCTCCACGGAGGTCACCGGCCCCCGGCCGGACCAGGCGCGGCCGGTGAGTGTCACCGCCCCCGGGCGGAGGAAGCGCTCGCGGGTCATGAAGTCCGGGAAGCCGGGCGGGGTCATCAGCGCCCGCGGGGCGATCCGGGTCACCGGCACGCCGGCGTCGTCGGGGTCGACCTTGAGCCGGTAGGCGGTGGCGTTCTGGAAGCCGTCGAAGGGCCGGTCGAGGACGTCGATGCGGGTCAGCCACTTCACCTGGGCCATGCCGTACCAGCCGGGGACCAGCAGCCGCAGGGGGGCGCCGTGCTGGGGCGGCAGGTCGGCGCCGTTCATCGCCCACACCAGCAGCACGTCGGGACGCAGCGCCTCGTCCAGCGGCAGGCCGCGGGCGTAGTCCTGCTCGACACCGCGCTCGAGCCCGTGGTCGGCGCCGGTGAAGGTGACGTCGACGGCGTCCGGCCGGAGCCCCGCCTCCTCGAGCAGCGGGGCCAGCGGGGTGCCGGTCCACTCCGCGGAGCCGACCGCCTCCAGCAGCCACGGCTGGCTGACCGGCCGGGGCTCGAGCCGGGCGCGGCCGTTGCCCGCGCACTCCAGCAGCACCCGCGAGGTGACCGCCGGCCGGGCGCGCAGGCCGTCCAGGTCCAGCCGCAGCGGCCGCTCGACCGCCCCGCCGACCTCCAGCCGCCAGCCGGCGGTGTCGACCGCCGGGATGTCGTAGTGCGTGAGCACGTAGTGCAGGCCGGGCGGCGTGACGTCGTACCGCAGGGCCTCCAGCGGCATGCCGTGGTTGCGGGTGGCCAGCGCCAGCTCGTCCAGGCCGATGCCCTCCCCGGGCTCGGCGATGCGGAAGCGGCCGCGGGCGGACACCTCGGTCAGGCTCATGGGAGGTGTGTACGCCCGCCCGTCACCCGGGGGGAAGAGTCGTTCAGCGGGCGGCGCGGGAGATGGCGCCGGCCGCCTCGAGCACCGCGCCGACGATCTCGGGGGAGGGACGGCGGCCCAGCCGCTCGACCGGCCCCGAGATCGACACCGCGCCCAGCACGCCCCCGGCGGCGTCGCGCACCGGCGCCGACAGCGAGGCCACCCCGGGCTCGCGCTCGGCGACGCTGTGCGCCCAGCCCCGCCGGCGGACGTCGAGCAGGGTGCGGGCGGTGAAGCTCGCGGCCGGCAGCAGCGGCGTCACCTCGTCGGCCGGGGCGAAGGCGAGCAGCGCGTGCGCGGCCGAGCCCGCGGTCATCGGCAGCCGCGCCCCCACCGGGACGGTGTCGCGCAGGCCGCTGGTCCGCTCCGCGGCGGCCACGCACACGCGGGTGGCGCCGTCGCGCACGTAGAACTGCGCGCTCTCCCCGCTGCTGTCCCGCAGCGTCACCAGGTGCCGGCCGGCGATCCCGGCGAGGTCCGCGGTGCCCCGGCCCAGCTCGGCGAGCCCGGGGCCCGGCGCCCAGGCCCCGGCCGTCGTCCGGCGGACCAGGCGGTGGCCCTCCAGCGCGACGGCCAGCCGGTGCGCGGTCGCGCGGGGCAGCCCCGTGCGCTCGACCAGCTCGGCCAGGGTCGCCGGCTCGGCGGCGACGGCACGGAGGATGGCCACTGCTTTGTCCAGCACGGCGACCGGGTTAGGCTGTCCCACAGAGCAATACTCGCATCCCACAGCATGAGATGGCCAGCAGGAGGCGCACCATGGGTGGACGAGCCGCGAACCAGGAGGGACCAGCCGTGCCGAAGACCCTGGCGGAGAAGGTCTACGACGCCCACGTCGTGCGCAGTGCCGAGGGCGAGCCGGACCTGCTCTTCATCGACCTGCACCTCGTGCACGAGGTGACCAGCCCGCAGGCCTTCGACGGGCTCCGGGCCGCCGGACGCACCGTGCGCCGGCCCGACCTCACGATGGCGACCGAGGACCACAACGTCCCGACGCTGGACATCCTCGCGCCGATCGCCGACCCGGTCAGCCGGGCGCAGGTCGAGGCGCTGCGGAACAACGCCGCCGAGTTCGGCATCCGGCTGGCCCCGATGGGCGACCGCGACCAGGGCATCGTGCACGTCATCGGCCCGCAGCTGGGGCTCACCCAGCCCGGCACGACCATCGTCTGCGGCGACAGCCACACCTCCACCCACGGCGCGTTCGGTGCGCTGGCGTTCGGCATCGGCACCAGCGAGGTCGAGCACGTGCTGGCCACCCAGACGCTGCCGCAGTACCGCCCCAAGCAGATGGCGGTCACGGTGGACGGCGAGCTGGCCCCCGGCGTCTCCGCCAAGGACGTCATCCTGGCCGTCATCGCGCAGATCGGCACCGGCGGCGGCCAGGGCCACGTCATCGAGTACCGCGGCGACGCCATCGAGAAGCTCTCGATGGAGGCCCGCATGACCATCTGCAACATGTCGATCGAGGCCGGCGCCAAGGCCGGGCTGATCGCCCCCGACCAGACCACGTTCGACTTCCTCCAGGGCAGGCCGCACGCCCCGCAGGGCGCCGACTGGGACGCCGCGGTCGAGTACTGGCGGACGCTGCGCACCGACGAGGGCGCCGTCTTCGACCGCGAGGTGCACATCGACGCCGCCACGCTGACGCCGTTCGTCACCTGGGGCACCAACCCCGGCCAGGGCCTGCCGATCTCCGGTCAGGTGCCGGACCCGGCCGACTTCGCCGACGAGAACGACCGCCGGGACGCCGAGGGCGCGCTGGCCTACATGGGCCTGACGCCGGGCACCCCGCTGCGCGAGATCAAGGTCGACACCGTCTTCCTGGGCTCGTGCACCAACGGCCGGATCGAGGACCTGCGGACCGCCGCCGAGCTGCTGCGGGGCAGGCACATCGACGGCGACACCCGGATGCTCGTCGTCCCGGGCTCGGTCGCGGTGAAGGCGCAGGCCGAGGCGGAGGGCCTGGACCAGGTCTTCCTCGAGGCCGGCGCCGAGTGGCGCGGCGCCGGGTGCTCGATGTGCCTGGGCATGAACCCCGACCAGCTCAAGCCGGGGGAGCGCTCGGCGTCCACGAGCAACCGCAACTTCCAGGGCCGGCAGGGCAAGGGCGGTCGGACCCACCTGGTCAGCCCGGCGGTCGCCGCGGCGACCGCGCTGACCGGCCACCTGACCGCCCCGGCCGACCTCGAGCCGGCTCTCGCGAGCACTGGAGTCTGACCCGATGGACGCCTTCACCACGCACACCGGCACCGCGGCCCCGCTGCGGCGGACCAACGTCGACACCGACCAGATCATCCCGGCCGAGTACCTCAAGCGGATCACCCGCACCGGGTTCGAGGACGGCCTGTTCGTCGCCTGGCGCACCAACGAGCCGGACTTCGTCCTCAACAAGCCGGAGTACGCGACCGCCTCGGTGCTCGTCGCCGGCCCCGACTTCGGCACCGGCTCGTCCCGCGAACACGCCGTCTGGGCCCTGATGGACGGCGGCTTCCGGGTGGTCATCAGCTCCCGATTCGCCGACATCTTCCGCAACAACTCGACCAAGGCCGGGCTGCTCACCGTGCTGCTCCCGCAGGCCGACGTCGAGGCGCTGTGGACGGCGATCGAGGCCGACCCCACCACCGAGGTGACCGTCGACCTGCAGGCCAAGGAGGTCCGCTACGCGGACGTCACGGTGCCGTTCAACATCGACGACTACACCCGCTGGCGGCTGCTCGAGGGCCTCGACGACGTCGGCCTCACCGAGCGCCACCTGGCCGACATCGAGGCCTACGAGAACACCCGGCAGCCCTGGTTGCCCAGGGCGCTGCCCGTCCTCCCCGCCTGACCCAGGCATAGGAGGCTTTGCCTGTGGTTCCGGCGCCGCATCCGTATGCAAAGCCTCCTATGCCTCAACGGGGGCCGGCGTCGTCGGACTCGGGGGAGAAGTCGCGGTAGTAGTCCGCGGCGAGGGCGCCCGGCCGCCCGCCGAGGGCCCAGACGCTGCCCTTGGCCGCGGGCGGCCAGGGCGCCCCGGCCACGCCGGCCCAGCGCACGCCCAGGCCCATCAGCACCGACGGGATCGCCCCACCCTGGCTGCAGACCACGGTCACCCCCACGTCGTCCCCCGCGCGCGCGAGCAGCCGCTCCACCACGGCCAGGCCGGCCTGCGGGTCGTCGGAGAACTCCTCCTCGCCCAGCTCCGGCTGCTCCTCGACGGGCAGGCCCAGCCGCTCGGCCAGGGGCTCCACCGTCTGCCGGCAGCGGGTCCGCCGCGCGGTGCGCACCGACGTCGGGGCGAACAGCGGCAGCACCTCCGCCAGCCGTGCGGCCTGCCGGCGTCCCTTGCCGTCCAGCGGCCGCAGGTCGTCGGGGCCGTTCCACTCCGACTTGTCACCGGCCCGGCCGTGCCGCACCAGCAGCAGCGCAGGCTCGCGCGGGACGTCGTCCCGGGCGAGGTCGGCCAGCACCGCCCGGTCCGCCTCGTGGTCGACCAGGTCGGCGGCGTCCGCCAGCGGCAGCCAGCGGAGCTCGTCGACCTCGGCGTTGGGCACGAACTCCCCGCCGACCACCCGCATGAGCCAGTAGTCGACCCGCTTGGGCCCCTCGTCGACCTCGTACTCGGTCCGCACGCTGCGCCGTCCGGCGACGGTGCTCAGGCCGGTCTCCTCGGCCACCTCCCGGACCGCCGCGGTCAGCAGGTGCTCGCCGTCGTGGAGCTTGCCCTTGGGCAGGGACCAGTCGTCGTACTTCGGCCGGTGCACCACCGCGGTCTCGATGCCGTCGCATGCCGGGCGCCACAGCGCCCCGCCGGCCGCCCGGATGACCATCAGCCCGCTCCACCGGCGGGCTCGGCGGCCAGCGCCATGAGCCCGGCCTGGTAGTCGCGACCGTGCCGGCGGGTCCAGGTGGCGTCGGGCCCGAGCTCCCAGCAGCGGACGTCCTCGGCCATCGCCTGGTCGAAGACGTTCTGCAGCAGCCGGTGCGACGGCTCGTCGCACACCCGCAGCAGCACCTCCACCCGGCGGTCGAGGTTGCGGTGCATGAGGTCGGCGCTGCCGATCCACCACTCGGTCTCGCCGTCGTTGCAGAAGTTCATCACCCGCGAGTGCTCGAGGAAGCGGCCCACGATCGAGCGCACCCGGATGTTCTCCGACATCCCCGGCACCCCCGGGCGCAGCGAGCAGATGCCGCGGACGAACAGCTCCACCGGCACCCCGGCCGCCGAGGCCTCGTAGAGCGCGTCGATGAGCTGCTCGTCCACCAGGCTGTTGACCTTGATGCGGATGCCCGCCGGGTGGCCGTCGGCGGCGTGCCGCGCCTCCCGGCGGATCTTCTCGACCAGCCCCGCCCGGACGCCGTGCGGGGCGACCATGAGCGTCCGGTAGGCGGTCTGCCGGGAGTAGCCGGTCAGCGTGTTGAACAGGTCGGTGAGGTCGGCGCCGACCCGCGGGTCGGCGGTGAGGATGCCGAGGTCCTCGTACGTGCGCGCGGTCTTCGGGTTGTAGTTGCCGGTGCCGATGTGGCAGTACCGGCGGATCACGCTGCCCTCCCGGCGGACCACCAGCGCGGTCTTGCAGTGCGTCTTCAGGCCGACCAGCCCGTAGACGACGTGGCAGCCGGCCCGCTCCAGCGACCGGGCCCAGGTGATGTTGGCCTCCTCGTCGAAGCGGGCCTTGATCTCCACGAGGACGACGACCTGCTTGCCGGCCTCGGCGGCGTCGATGAGCGCGTTCACGATCGGGGAGTCACCGGAGGTGCGGTACAGCGTCTGCTTGATCGCCAGCACGTCCGGGTCGGCGGCGGCCTGCTCGATGAAGCGCTGGACGCTGGTCGCGAACGAGTGGTAGGGGTGGTGGACGAGCACGTCGCCCTCGCGCAGCGTGGCGAACACGCTCTTCGGCGTCTCGCCCTCCGACAGCCGCGGGTGGGTCGCCGGCACGAAGGGGTCGTCCTTGAGCTCGGGCCGGTCGAGGTCGTACAGCGCCCACAGCGCGGCCAGGTCGAGCAGGCCGGGCACCTGGACGACGTCGCCCTTGTCCACCTCCAGCTCGTTGATCAGGACCTGGAGGATCCGCGGGTCCATGGACTCGGCGACCTCCAGCCGCACCGCCGGACCGAACCGGCGGCGGGCCAGCTCGCGCTCCAGGGCCTGCAGCAGGTCCTCGTCCCGGTCCTCCTCGACCTCGAGGTCGGCGTTGCGGGTGACCCGGAACAGGTGGTGGTCGAGCACGTCGAGCCCGGGGAACAGCGCCGGCAGGTGCGCGGCGATGAGGTCCTCGAGCGGGAGGAACGTCGCCTCCGACGTCGTGTCCGTGGGGCCCACCGGCACGAACCGCGGCACGTTGTTGGGCACCTTGAGCCGGGCGAAGCGCGGCGCCCCGGTGTCGGGGTCGCGCACCGAGACGGCGAGGTTGAGCGAGAGCCCGCTGATGTAGGGGAAGGGGTGCGCCGGGTCGACCGCCAGCGGGGTCAGCACGGGGAACACCTGGTCGCGGAAGTACTCCCGCAGCCGCTTGGCCTCGGTGTCCTCCAGCTCGTCCCAGTGCACGATCCGGATGCCGGCCTCCTCCAGCCGCGGGGTGATGTCCTTGAGGAAGACGTCGGCGTGCCGGTGCACCAGCTCGCGGGTCCGCTCGGTCACCCGCGCCAGCTGCTCGCGGATGGTCAGCCCGTCGGGCGAGCGGACCGTGAGCCCGGTGCTCTGCCGGCGCTTCAGCCCGGCGATGCGCACCATGTAGAACTCGTCGAGGTTGCCCGCGAAGATCGCCAGGAACTTCGCCCGCTCCAGGAGCGGGAGGGACTCGTCCTCGGCCAGCTCCAGCACGCGGGAGTTGAAGTCGAGCCACGACAGCTCGCGGTTGAGGTACCTGTCGGCCGGGATGCCGGAACGGGTGGAGGCCACACGCTCATCGTGCCGCAGGCAGGTGAACGGCGGGTGCTCTCAGCCGGGCCCGCGACGGTGCCCCGACAGCAGGGCGGCCGTCGCGGGGCCGACGCCGAGGGCGAGAGCCGCGTCGAGGTCCGCGGCGGTGTCGACGTCACGGGACAGCCCCGGCCACTCCCCGGTGAGCTGCCGCGCACCGCCGGCGCGGTGCCGCCCGGCCGAGCCGGCGCCGAACGCCGGCGCGAGGTCGGTGCCGTGCGCGGTGAGCAGCGTCGTGCCGGTGCCCTCGGCGTCGGCCACGAAGCAGCGCGGCGCGGCCCCGGCGGCGGCGAGCGCGGCGGTGAGCTCCTCGGGGCGGAGCGCGGGCAGGTCGGAGGAGAGCGCCGCCACCGCCGGCCGGCCGGCGGCCCGGGCGCCGTGGGCCAGAGCCGGGTTGAGTCCGCGGTCGGGCTCGTCGGGCACGGTGCGCGCCCCCAGGCCGGTGACGACGGCGGCGGCAGCGGGGTCGTCGGTGACCACGAGCACGCCCTCGACCGCGGCGGAGGCCAGAGCGGCGGCCACGGTGTCGGCCAGCAGCGCCAGGACCAGCTCGCCGTGCGCGCCGCCCGGCGGCCCCCCGAGGGCGTCGGTCAGCGGGGCGAGCCGGGTCTTGGCCACGGCCAGCCGCTTCGCCGGGACGACGACCGACCACCTGCGCACGCCGCCCATGTGAGCACACCGGAGCGCTCGCGGGGGCCGGTGGGGACCCCGGTGCACGCGCGGGACCGGCGCAGGCCCGATCATGGGCGCAGACCACATCCGGCGCGACGGTGCGCGGGATCGGCAGGAGGGAGGGCGCCGGTGAGCCACGACCGGTCCCCGGAGACCGGGGGAGCGCGCCCCCGCCGGCCGCCGTCCAGGTGGCGCACCCGCGGGCCGGTCCCCCCGGCGCTGTGGCTGTGCTTCCTCGTCGTCTACCCCGTGGCGTCGCTGGTGTTCCGGCTCCGGTACCGGAACCCCGAGCGGTTCCCGCGCACGGGGCCGGTGATCGTGGTCGCCAACCACGTCTCGATCCTCGACCCGCTGGCCTGCGCGCGGCTGGTCTGGGACTGCGGCCGCATCCCGCACTTCCTGGCCAAGCAGTCGGTGTTCAAGGGGCCGGCCGGGCGGATCCTGCGGGCGGCCGGGCAGATCCCCGTGGCCCGCGGGTCGGCCGACGCCCGCAGCTCGCTGGCCGCCGCCCAGGCCGACCTGGCCGCGGGGAACGTCGTGGTCATCTACCCCGAGGGCTCGGTCACCCGCGATCCCGACTGGTGGCCCATGCAGGCCCGCACCGGGGTGGCGCGGCTGGCGCTGACCACCGACGCCGTCGTCCTGCCGGTGGCCCAGTGGGGGCCGCAGCGGGTGCACGACTACCACGCGAAGAAGCTGCACCTGCGGCTGCGGACGCCGGCGGACTACCTGGTCGGGGAGCCGCTCGACCTCGCCGACCTGCGGGCGCAGGTGCGCGACGGGCGCCCGCTCACCGGGGAGCTGCTGCGCGAGGTCACCGACCGCATGATGGGCGCCGTGCGCGACCAGCTGGCCGAACTCCGGGGTGAGCCCGCGCCGACGGCGTTCGCGTCGCGGCCGGCGCGCATCCTGCCGGGCGACCTCCCGGGGAGCGCTGCGTGAGCGAACCCGCGGGCATCCCCGGTGGGCACCGCACGCGGGCCGCCGTCCTCGGCGCCGGTTCCTGGGGCACCACGTTCGCCAAGGTGCTGGCCGACGCCGGCTGCACGGTCGCCCTGCACGCCCGCCGTCCGGAGCTCGCCGCGGCCATCACCGAGACCCGCCAGAACCCCGACTACCTCCCCGGCATCCGGCTGCCCGACGGGCTGCGGGCGACGACCGACCCTGCGGAGGCGCTGCACGACGCCGACATCGTCGTCCTCGCCGTCCCCTCCCAGTCGCTGCGGAGCAACCTCACCGAGTGGGCGCCGCTGCTCCCGGGCGACGCGGTGCTGCTGTCGTTGATGAAGGGCATCGAGCTCGGCAGCACCAAGCGGATGAGCCAGGTGATCTGCGAGATCACCGGTGCCGGCGCCGACCGCGTCGCGGCGCTGTCGGGGCCGAACCTGGCCCGGGAGATCGCCGAGGAACAGCCGGCCGCGACCGTCATCGCCTGCTCCGACCAGTTCCGCGCGGGACAGGTGCAGGCCGCCTGCCACACCGCGTACTTCCGGCCGTACACCAACCGTGACCTGGTCGGCTGCGAGCTCGGCGGCGCGGTGAAGAACGTGATCGCGCTGGCCTGCGGGATCACCGAGGGGATGGGGTTCGGCGACAACACCCGGGCCTCGCTGATCACCCGCGGGCTGGCCGAGACCGCCCGGCTGGGCGTCGCGCTCGGCGCGGAGCCGACCACCTTCGCCGGCCTGGCCGGCCTCGGCGACCTGGTCGCGACCTGCAGTTCGCCGCTGTCGCGCAACCGGACCTTCGGCGAGAAGCTCGGCCGCGGCATGACCGTGGAGGAGGTGCAGCGCACCACCCGGCAGGTCGCCGAGGGCGTCAAGAGCTGCCGGCCGGTGCTCGACCTGGCCCATGCCCACGGGGTCGACGTCCCGCTCACCGAGGCCGTCGTCCGGGTCTGCCACGACGGCGTGCCGGCCGCCCAGATGGTCAAGGAGATCATGTCCCGCGAGGCAAAGCCCGAGTGAGCGAGGCGACAGGGGGCCGGCGGGGGTCCTGGGGGGACGGCACCCGGTCGGTGCGGGCCGGTGACGCCCCGGCGGTGCCCGGTGCGCCGCTGCGGCCCTCGCCGGTCTTCGCCGCCCCGTACCACCTCGGCGACCAGCCGCCCCGCGCCGGCGGCGCCGACGCCTACGCCCGCACCGAGCACCCCACGTTCCGGGCGTTCGAGGCGGCGGTGGGGGAGCTGGACGGCGGGCGGTGCCTGTCCTTCGCCACCGGGATGGCGGCGATCACCGCCGCGGTGCTCGCGCCGGTGCGGGCCGGCGACCGCGTCGTCCTGCCCTCGGACGGCTACTACACGACCCGGCTGCTCGCCCGCGAGGAGCTCGAGCGGTTCGGTGTCCGGGTGGAGTACGTGCCGACGCCGGAGATCGCGACGGTCGCCGCCCGGGGCGACCTCGACGGCGCCCGGCTGGTGCTGCTGGAGACCCCGAGCAACCCCCAGCTCGACG
This sequence comes from Geodermatophilus sp. CPCC 205761, assembly GCF_051383655.1. NCBI lineage: Bacteria > Bacillati > Actinomycetota > Actinomycetes > Geodermatophilales > Geodermatophilaceae > Geodermatophilus > Geodermatophilus sp. CPCC 205761. The sequence goes on along the minus strand of NZ_JALPKQ010000032.1, from coordinate 19,946 downwards.
TCTGCGACATCGCCGCGGTGGCCCGCGCCACCCGGGCGGCCGGCGCGGTGCTCGCCGTCGACAACACGACCGCCACCCCGCTGGGCCAGCGGCCGCTGGAGCTCGGCGCGGATCTGACGATCGGCAGCGACACCAAGGCGCTGACCGGCCACAGCGACCTGCTGCTCGGGCACGTGAGCACCCGCGACGACGAGCTGCACGCCCGCATCAAGGCCTTCCGCGACCACACCGGCGGCACGCCCGGGCCGTTCGAGGCGTGGCTCGGGCACCGGTCGATGAGCACCCTGGACCTGCGGCTGGCCCGCCAGGCCGCGACCGCCGAGGCCGTGGCCGACCTGCTGGCCGAGCACCCGGCGGTCAGCGGCGTCCGGTGGCCGTGGCGGCCCGGGGACCCGTCGTACGCGCTCGCCGCGCGGCAGATGCGCCGGCCCAACGGGGTGGTCTCCGCCGAGCTGGCCGACGAGGCCGCGGTGACGCGGCTGCTCGCGGCCAGCCGGTTGTGGACGGCGGCGACCAGCTTCGGCGGCGTGCACTCGACCGTCGACCGGCGCGCGCAGTGGGGTGGGGACGCCGTCGCACCGGGATTCGTCCGGCTCTCCTGCGGCATCGAGGACACCGCGGACCTCGTCGCCGACCTGGCCGCCGCGCTCGACGTCCGGTGAGCGGGACGACCCTCGAGCGGGTGCTCGGCGCCGGCCCGGTGGTGGGTCGCGGCCGCGCCACCGACTACCACGCGCTGGCCTGGCACCCCGGCGAGCCGCACCGCACCCGCCGCGAGCTGGTCGGCCCGGCGTGGGAGCGCCCGCGCGCCGGGGTCCGCGCGCTGGCCTGCCTGGCGCACGTCACCGACATGCAGCTGGCCGACGTCTGCTCCCCGGCCCGGTTCGAGTTCTTCAACGGGCACTTCGCCGACCCGCGGATGCGCGCGCTGGTGCCGATGCACCGGCCGCAGGAGGCGATCACCGCGCACGCGATCGACGCGCTGGTCCGCACCCTCAACGGGGTGCGCGGCGGGCCGCGCACCGGGCACCCGGTGCAGGTCGTCGTCACCACCGGCGACGCCATCGACAACGCCCAGTGGAACGAGCTGGAGCTGCTGCTGGCCATCCTCGGCGGCGGGCCGGTCTCCCCCGGGGCGGGGCTCACCGCCTACGACGGGGTGCAGGCCGCCGGCTGGCCGCACGACCTGTTCTGGCGGCCGGAGTGCGACGGCGGGGGAGAGCCCGACCTCTACCGGTCGCGGCACGGGTTCCCCGACCGCCCGGGGCTGCTGGCCGCGGCGTTCGCGTCGTTCCGCGCCGAGGGCCTGCGGCTGCCCTGGCTGGGCTGCCACGGCAACCACGAGGCGCTCATCCAGGGCGTCGGCGTCCCCACCCCGGCGTTGCAGGGCCTGCTGCTGGCCGACCGCAAGCCGGTGGACTTCGCGGCGGACGTGCCGCTGGACGACGCGCTGCGGCTGTTCACGCACTCGTCGGAGGTGTTCACGACCGCCGGCGCGCGGACCGTGACGCCCCTGGCCGGCCGCCGGTTCATCGACCGCCGCGACTTCGTCGCCGCGCACCTGGCCGACGGCGGGGAGCCGGCCGGGCACGGGTTCACCGACCAGAACCTGCGCGACGGGACGGCGTACTACGTCTGGGACGGGCTGCCCGGCATCCGCGTGGTCTGCCTCGACACCACCCGGGTCACCGGCGGCGGGGACGGCTCCCTGGACGCCGCGCAGGCCCGCTGGCTGGCCGACCGGCTGGCCGAGGTCTCGTCCACGCACCTGGCCCCCGACGGCACCCGCGTGGTCACCGGGAACGACGACCGGCTCGTCGTCGTCATCTCCCACCACGGGTTCAGCACGCTGGCGCGGGAGGACCCCTTCCGGCGCCCTCGCCCGAGCGCCGACACCGGCGTCCTCGGCGGGTCGGAGCTGGTGGCGCTGCTGCACCGGTTCCCGAACGTCGTCCTGTGGCTCAACGGGCACACCCACGTCAGCGAGGTGCGGCCGTGGGCCTCCGCGGCGGCCGCCGGGCGCGGCTTCTGGGAGGTCACCACCTGCGCGGTCGTCGACTGGCCGGGGCAGGCCCGGCTGGTGGAGTTCCTCGACAACGGCGACGGCACGCTGTCGATGGTCTGCACGATGGTCGACCACGACAGCCCGGCCCGGCCGCCGGACCCGCTCGAGCCCGCCGCCCGCGAGCCGGCCGCGCTGGCCTCGCTGCACCGGGAGCTGTCGGCCAACGTGCCGTGGGCCGGCCTGGCCGCCGGACTGGCCGGCGGGCCGGCCGACCGGAACGTGGAGCTGGTGCTGCGCCACCCGCTCCGGTGAGGTCAGCCGGCGGTCCGGTGCCGGTGCGCGGCCCGGGCGGTCAGCCAGCCGCTGACGGCGAGGTAGTACACGAGGTAGGACAGCGACAGCGCCACCACGACCGGGTGCGGGTCGGGGTACTGCAAGAGCAGCACGGCGTAGGTGGCCAGCCAGACCGCGGTGAGCACCAGGCTCACGCCCTGCAGCGCCGGCGTGCGCGAGGGGTAGAGGTAGCGCACCGGCACGAAGACCAGCACCGAGAAGACCACGACGAAAGCGGCGACCACGACCGGGGACGCGTCGAGGACGACGGCGTAGAAGGCCACCACGTTCCAGTAGCTCGGGAAGCCGAGGAATGTGTGGTCGTCGGTCTTCGCGTCGACCCGGCAGAACTGGTAGCTCGAGGCGAGCAGCGGCAGCGCCGCGACGACCCAGCCGGCGGCGCCCGAGGGCAGCGAGCCGGTGGTCCACAGCAGGACGACGGGCGCGAAGACGTAGGTGAGGTAGTCGACGATGTCGTCCAGGCGCGCCCCGTCGAACCACGGGATCGTCTCCTTGACCCGCAGCCGGCGGGCCAGCATCCCGTCGGTGCCGTCGACGACGAGCGCGGCCAGCCCGAGCCAGAGGGCGGTGACCGGGTCGCCCTCGACGGCGGCCAGCACGATCAGCAGCGCGAGCACCGACCCGCTGGCGGTGTAGGCGTGCACCGCCGCCCCGGCCAGCCGCAGCTGCAGCGGGAAGGTCCGGGAGGCGTCGGAACCCGGTCCGGCGGGCGGGGCGACCACGTTCTCGTGCATCGGCGTCGAGGCTCCCACACCGGCGGGTGCCCGGCTCCGCGAGCGGGGGCGTCCGCCCGTCGGCCGGGCGGCGGGCGGAGGCTCCACTAGTGTCGGCCGCGATGAGCGGACAGGCAGGCAAGCTGCGCGTCGCGGTCGTCTTCGGCGGCCGGAGCGCGGAACACCCCATCTCCTGCGTCTCCGCCGGGGCGGTCCTCGCGGCGCTGGACCCGGACCGGTACGACGTGGTCCCCGTCGGCATCACCCGCGACGGCGGGTGGGTGCTGCCCGACCCCGGGCTGCGCCTGGCGATCGTCGACGGCGCGCTCCCGGAGGTCACCGGGGGGACGCCGGTGACGCTGGCCGGCGACCCCTCCGGCCGCGGGCTGCTGCCCCTGGCCGGCGGCCCGCTGGTCGAGGTCGACGTCGTCTTCCCCGTCCTGCACGGCGCCTACGGCGAGGACGGCACCATCCAGGGTCTGCTCGAGATGTGCGGGCTGCCCTACGTCGGCTCCGGGGTCTTCGCCAGCGCGGCGTCGATGGACAAGGAGTTCACCAAGAAGCTGCTGGCCGCCGCCGGGCTGCCGCAGGGCGACCACGTCGTCCTCCGGGACGCGGCCGGCGCGCTGTCGGCGGACCCCGACGTCCTCGACGCCGCCACCCGCGACCGGCTGGGCCTCCCGGTGTTCGTCAAGCCGTCCCGCGCCGGGTCGAGCATCGGGATCAGCCGGGTCACCGACTGGGCGCAGTTCCCCGAGGCCGTGGCGACGGCGGCCGCGGTGGACGCCAAGGTGGTCGTGGAGGCCGCCGTCCCCGGCCGCGAGATCGAGTGCGGGGTGCTGGCCGGGCCCGGCGGTGGGCTGCCCGAGGCCAGCCTGCCGGCCGAGATCCGGCTGCGGCCGGGCACCGACTGGTACGACTTCACGGCCAAGTACCTGGAGGACGCCGCGGACTTCGACGTCCCCGCCGCCCTCACCCCGGAGCAGACGCGGGCCGTCCAGGAGACCGCCTGCCGGGCCTACCTGGCGATGGACTGCCAGGGGCTGGCCCGCGTCGACTTCTTCCTCGGGACCGGTCCCGACGGCGCGGACCGGCTGGTGATCAACGAGGTCAACACCATGCCCGGCTTCACCCCGATCTCGATGTACCCGCGGATGTGGGCGGTCAGCGGGGTGACCTCCGCCGACCTGGTGGACCGGCTGCTCGACGCCGCCCTGGCGGGGACCCGGCCGGTGGACGACCCGGCCCTGGACGGCGGCGCGCGGGCGTGACCCGGCGGCGGCCGGTCCGGCGGGGCGGGGCGGCGCTGCTGGTGGCCGCCCTGCCGGTGCTGTCCGGCTGCACCTCCGCGGTGGAGGGGGCCGCCTCTGCCGCGCCGGCGGACCCGACGCCGTCCTCCGCCGCGCTGCTGGAGGAGCTGCTGGTCACCGAGGTGCCCTCCGGGTTGCCGCGGGTGCCCGACGAGCACCTGACCCCGCCCGCGGGGGAGAAGACCGCCGACGACGTCGCGGAGTACGCCGCGGACCCGGGCCGGGAGCGGGACGTCCTCGACGACTACGGCTACCGCTACGGCTGGGAGCGCTTCTGGCGGTCCGGGTCCGGGTCCGGGCCGCTGACCAGCGTCTTCGTGGACCAGTTCTACACCCGGGCCGGTGCCGGCGCCTACGCCCGCGACCTCGCCGAGAACGACGCGGAGTTCTACGACGGCGTCCTCCGCGACGACCCGCCGCACCTGCCGGGCGGCTGCCGGCTGCTCACCGTCGAGACGGCCGACCCGGCGACCGGGCTGGCCGGACCGGCGGCGTTCGCCTGGTGCGGGCACGGCGTGTTCAGCGTCGGCGTGGTCGCCGTCGCGGACTCGGTGTCGGCGGCCTCCGACGAGGTGCACGCCGTGATCGCCGCCCAGCTGGAGCGGCTGCCGCCGTCCTGAGGTCAGGCCGCGGGCTGCTGCAGCGGCAGGGCGTCGTTGATGACCGGCCCGAGCGCGGTCACCGCGGCGCTGTCGGTGTCGGCCGAGACGGTGACCTGCACGAACACCGGCCGGTCGACGGCGGTCCAGACGATCTCGTCGGGGTCGGTGGTGTCGACGAGCCAGGAGACGCCGTTGATCTGGATGAGCGGCGACGTCGGCTCGAGGCCGGCGGGGCGCTCGACGCCGCACACCAGCACGATCGGCGGGTCGCCCCAGGCGTAGGCGAACGGGGACTCCGACCGCACCGGGCGGGACGGCTCGCCGGTGAGCTCCAGCGGCAGGGCGGCGATCAGCGCGGGGCAGGCCGCCTCCGCCTCGGGGGTCACCGGCGGGGCGTCCACGGGCAGCGGCGGCAGGTCGGCCCGGGCGGGGGTGGGCGTTCCCTCGACGTCGGCGACCGGCTGTCCGCCGTCCGGCCCGCCGTCGTCCCCGAGGACCCGGACGAGCACCAGCAGGACGACGACGACCGGCAGCACGACGGCGGTGACCAGCAGCGCGGCGCGGCGCAGCGGGTCGTCCGGCCGCGGCCGCTCCCCGGCGGGGGCGGTCTCGGTCGGAGGGGGGTTCTCGGTCAGCAGCGTCAGATGTTGACGACGGGGCACGTCAGGGTGCGGGTGATGCCGTCGACCGACTGCACGCGGGCCACGACGAGGCGGCCGAGCTCGTCGACGGTGTCGGCCTCGGCGCGCACGATGACGTCGTAGGGGCCGGTGACGTCCTCGGCCGTGGAGACGCCCGAGATCTGGCTGATCGTCGACGCGACCTGGGCGGCCTTGCCGACTTCGGTCTGGATGAGGATGTAGGCGTGGACCACGGGAGACCTTTCCTCGGGCAGCGCTGCCGGTGCGGCGTCCGCGCCGGTGGGCGGACAGTTCGGCAACCTACCCCAGCCCTGCGGGGTGACCGGTGACTCGTCCCCGACCCCTCGTGCCCCGGGGCGACCCCGCCGACAGCGTGCGGGTCGTCGGGGAGTTCGGCGTCATCGCCCGGGTGCTCGCCCGGGCCGGCAGCGCGCGGCTCTCCGACGTCGGGCCCGGGGACGACGCCGCCGTGCTGCGCGTGCCCGACGGCCGGGTGGTGGCGACCACCGACGTGCTCGTGGAGGGCCGGCACTTCCGCCGCGACTGGTCGTCGGCGGAGGACGTCGGCCACAAGGCGGCGGCGGCCAACCTCGCCGACGTCGCCGCGATGGGCGGCGTGGCCACCGCGCTGCTGGTCGGGCTCGCCTGCCCGCCGGACACCTCCACCGCCTGGCTGGAGGGGGTCGCCGCGGGCCTGGCGGCGGAGTGCGCTCCGCTGGGCGCCGCGGTCATCGGCGGGGACACCGTGTCCGCCGCGCCCGACAGCGGCGCCGTCGTCCTGTCCGTGACGGCGCTGGGCGACCTCGCCGGGCGGGCGCCCGTGCTGCGCTCCGGCGCGCGCCCGGGAGACGTCGTCGCGCTCGCCGGCCGGCTGGGCTGGTCGGCCTGCGGGCTGGCGGTGCTGCGCCGCGGCTTCAGCAGCCCGGCCGCGGCGGTGGCGGCCCACCGCCGCCCGGCGCCGCCCTACGCGGCCGGGCCCGCCGCGGCCGACGCGGGAGCGACGGCGATGTGCGACGTCAGCGACGGCCTGCTCGCCGACGCCGGGCACATCGCCGCGGACAGCGGCGTGCTCGTCGACCTCGACCGCGCCGCGCTGGTGCGGGCCACGCTGGAGTCGCCGGGGCCGATGCAGCAGGTCGCCGCGGCCCTGGGCGCGGACCCGCTGGCCTGGGTGCTCACCGGCGGCGAGGACCACGCGCTGCTCGCCACGTTCCCGGCCGGCGCCGCCCTGCCGGCGGGCTGGGCGGCGATCGGGGCGGTGCGCGCGGCCGGCGACAGCCCGGGCGTGCTGGTCGGCGGCGAGCCGGCGGACGCGGTCGCCGCGGCCGTCGGAGCGGAGGGGACCGGGCATGTCCACTTCCGCTGAGCACCGGCTGCCCGACGGGCGGACCGTCGTCCTGCGGGCGGTGCCCTACGACGACCCCGTGGCGCGGGCGCTGGTCGCCCGCGTGCAGCAGGAGTACGTGGCGCGCTACGGCGGCCCCGACGAGGCCGTCGTCGACCCGGCCGAGTTCGCCGCACCCGCCGGCCTGTTCCTGGTCGCCGAGGCCGGCGGGACACCGGCCGGGTGCGGGGCGTGGCGGGTGCACGAGCCCGGAGTCGTGGAGGTCAAGCGGGTCTACGTCGAGCCGGCCGCCCGCCGCATGGGCCTCGCGCAGCTGATCATGGCCGCGCTCGAGGGCAGCGCGGCTGCGGCGGGACACCGGGCGGTCGTGCTGAACACCGGCAGCCGGCAGCCCGAGGCACTGGCCCTCTACGCCGCGCTGGGCTACACACCGGTGCCCGGGTACGGCGTGTACGCCGAGGCGCCCGGGGCGGTCTTCCTGGGGAAGGACCTCCTGCCGGCGGCAGGGAGCGAGGAGCGGGCATGGGCATCGTGACGATCTCGGCGTCGTACGGCGCCGGGGGAGCGGACGTGGGCCCCGCGGTCGCCGAGCGGCTGGGGCTGGACTTCCACGACCGCGCCATCCCCGCGCAGGTGGCCGGCCGGCTGGGCGTCCCGGTGGCCGAGGCCGAGGCCAACGACGAGCGGGTGGCCCGCGGGCTGTGGCGGATCGTCGCCTCGCTGGGCACGATGCCCGACCCGGTCGGCGGCGTCGTGCCGATGACCCCGCAGCCCGACGAGCGGGCGTTCCGCCAGCAGACGGAGCGCATCGTCCGCGAGATCGCCGACGGGCCGGGAGGGGTCGTGCTCGGGCGGGCGGCCGCGCTCGTGGTGGGGGACCGCCCGGACGCGTTGCACGTCCGCCTCGACGGTTCGCGGGAACGCCGGCTCGAGGCGGCGGTGGCGCGCACCGGCCGCTCGCGGGAGGAGGTCAGGCGCGACCTGGAGGCCAACGACGCCGCCCGGGAGGGCTACGTGCGGCACTTCTACCGGTGCGACCCCGCCGCGTCCCGCCTCTACCACCTGGTGGTGGACAGCACCGCGTTCGGGCTGGACACCGTGGTCGACCTCGTCGTCGACGCGGCCCGGGCGCGCGGCATCGGGCGCTAGGTCCGCGCCGCTCCCGCGGTGTCCCGCCTGCTCCTGCGGTGCTGCACGACCGCAGGAGCAGGGAGGAGGCCGCAGGAGTGCGGCGGAGTCCCTGTCAGGCGCGGACGACCTTGCCGGCGCGGATGCACGAGGTGCAGGCGTTGATCCGGCGACGGTTGCCGGGGGCGACCAGCGCCCGCACGGACTGGATGTTCGGGTTCCAACGGCGCGGCGTGCGGCGGTGCGAGTGCGACACCGACATACCGAAACCGGGCCCCTTGCCACAGACATCGCACACGGCAGCCACGGTGGATCACTCCCAGAGAATCGTTCACAAGGCGGTGCGCAGACACGACCGCATACAGACCGTCCGACAGTCTAACCGCTCCCGGCGGACGGCGTCGCAGCGGCCGCGGATCGGCGGCGACAAGACCGTCCCCGCCCGTCGTTGCCCCGGTCGTGTCGCCGCGGCTGGGTACCCTCCGCCCGTGCTGCCGGCGCTGGACGACGCCGCGGTCGGTCGATGGTGCCGCGCCGCGGTCTCGGCCCTGTCCGGGTCCCGCAGCCGGCTCGACGACCTGAACGTCTTCCCGGTACCCGACGGCGACACCGGCACGAACCTGCTGCACACCGCCGAGGCGGCGCTGGCGGCGCTGGAGGCGGCCGGGGGGAGCGCCGAGCCGGCGTGGCAGGTCATCGCCCGCGGTGCGGTGCTCGGCGCGCGCGGCAACTCCGGCACGATCCTCGCCCAGCTGCTGCGCGGCCTGGCCGACCAGCTGGCCGACGCCCCGCCCGCCGACGGCGCGTCCTTCGCGGCCGCGCTGCAGAAGGCCGCGGACACCGCGTACGCCGCGGTCGCCGACCCCGAGGAGGGGACCTTCCTCACCGTGGCCCGCGCCGGCGGGGAGGCCGCGATGGCCGCGGTCGCGGCCGACCGCATCGAGCTCGCCGACGTGGTGCGGGCCGCGGCCGACGGCGCCCGGGAGGCCCTCGAGGCCACGCCCGGGCAGTTGGCGGTGCTCCGGGACGCCGGTGTGGTCGACGCCGGGGGCGCCGGCCTGTGCCTGCTCCTGGACGCGCTGGTCACCACGGTGACCGGGATCGAGCCGGCCCGTCCGCCGCTGACCCGCCGTCCCGCCCGGCCGCACGAGCACGCGCACGACCTGCCGCACCAGCCGCCCGCCGGGCCGGGCAGCGAGGTGCAGTACCTGCTGGCCGGCAGCGACGACGCGGCCGTGGCCCGCCTGCACGACCGGCTCGCCGCGCTGGGCGACAGCCTGGTCGTCGTCGGTGTGGACACGCCCGCCGGCCGGGAGTGGAACGTGCACGTGCACACCTCCGACGTCGGGGCCGCCATCGAGGCGGGCATCGAGGCGGGGCGGCCGTACCGGATCTCGGTCAGCCCGCTGGCCCCCGTCCGGCCGCCGGCGCCGGTCGCCGGGGAGCGGGCCGTCGTGGCGATCGTCCCCGGCGACGGGCTCGCGGAGCTGTTCGCCGGGGAGGGTGCGCGCGTGGTGACCGCCGGTCCGGACGGCGTCACAGAGGACGACGTCCTGGCCGAGATCATCGGGTCAGGCGCCGCGGACGTCGTCGTCCTCCCCAACGACCCCGACCTGACGGCGACCGCGGCGCGCGCCGCCGAGCGGGCCCGGGAGGAGGAGCGCGACGTCGCCGTCGTCCCCACCCGGTCGCCGGTGCAGGGGCTGGCCGCGCTCGCCGTCGCCGATCCCACCCGCCGGTTCCACGACGACGTCATCACGATGGCCGAGGCCGCCGCGGCCACCCGCTGGGCCGAGGTGACCCGGGCGGCCCAGGAGGCGCTGACCAGCGCCGGGCGCTGCCAGCCCGGCGACGTCCTGGGCTCGGCCGAGGGGGACGTCGTGGTCATCGGCGGCGACCCCGCGGCGGTCTCCTGCGACCTGCTCGACCGGATGCTGTCGGCCGGTGGTGAGCTGGTCACGCTGGTCGTCGGCCCCGACACCGTCCTCGGTGACGCGGTCTGCGCGCACCTGTCGTCGGTGCACCCGACCGTCGAGGTCACCCGCTACGACGACGGCCCGCGCGACATCCCGCTCCAGGTGGGGGTCGAGTGATGGCGGTCGACATGTCGACCCGGCTGGACCGCGTCCTCGGCGCGAAGACGGCCAAGGTCATGGCCGAGCAGCTCGCCCTGCACACCGTGCGCGACCTGCTGCGGCACTACCCCCGCAAGTACGCCCGCCGCGGCGAGATGACCAAGCTCGAGGACCTCCAGGTCGGCGACCGGGTCACCGTGCTCGCCCAGGTGCGCAAGGTGTCGACGCGGAAGATGCGCAACCGGCCCGGCTCGCTCACCGAGGTCACGGTCGGCGACGGCGCCAACTCCATGCAGCTGGTGTTCTTCAACCGCAAGCACGCCGGCCTGCGCGAGGGCGCCTGGGGGCTGTTCGCCGGCACCGTCGGCGAGTACCGGAAGTCCAAGCAGTTCGCGCACCCCGACTGCCACCTGATGACCGGGGACGACGACGAGGACTGGGCCCGCGCCCTCATCCCGCTCTACCCGGCGACCAGGGACGTCTCCAGCTGGGTCATCCAGCGCTCGGTCAAGCTGCTGCTCAACCACTCGGGCAACCTCGCCGACCTGGTCGACGACCCCCTGCCCGAGGAGATCCGCGCCCGGCACGGCCTGCTGAGCCTGCCCGCGGCGCTGCTCGACATCCACCGCCCCACCACGATGGACGACGTCGAGCGCGCCTCCCACCGGCTCAAGTGGGACGAGGCGATCACCCTCCAGCTCACCCTCGCCGGCCGCCGGAAGGCCGCCGCCCTGGAGCCCGGCATCGCGCGGCCCCGGCGGCCCGGCGGGCTGCTCGACGCGGTCGACGCCGCGCTGCCCTTCGCGCTCACCGAGGGCCAGCGCGAGGTGGGGGAGGAGCTGGCCGCCGAGCTGGCCCGCGAGCAGCCGATGCACCGGCTGCTGCAGGGCGAGGTCGGCTCGGGCAAGACCGTCGTCGCGCTGCGCGCCATGGCCCAGGTCGTCGACGCCGGCGGCCAGGCCGCGCTGCTCGCGCCCACGGAGGTGCTCGCCGCGCAGCACGCCCGGGGCATCCGCGCGCTGCTGGGCCCGCTCGGCCGGGCCGGCGAGCTCGACGGCGACCCGGCCGGCACCCGGGTCACCCTGCTCACCGGCTCGCTCAAGGCCGCCGCCCGCCGCGCGGCCCTCGCCGAGGTCGCCGAGGGGCACGCCGGCATCGTCGTCGGCACCCACGCGCTGCTGCAGGAGACCGTGGAGTTCGCCGACCTCGGCCTGGTCGTCGTCGACGAGCAGCACCGCTTCGGCGTCGAGCAGCGCGACGCGCTGCGGGCCAAGGGCAACCGGCCGCCGCACGTGCTGGTCATGACCGCCACCCCGATCCCGCGCACCGTGGCGATGACCGTCTACGGCGACCTGGAGACCTCCACCCTGCGCCAGCTGCCCAGCGGCCGCGGGGGAGTGGCCAGCTCGGTGGTCCCGGTGCGGGAGAAGCCGAACTGGCTGGACCGGGCGTGGGAGCGGCTGCGCGAGGAGGTCGCCGCCGGGCGGCAGGCCTACGTCGTGTGCCCGCGCATCGGCGAGGACGCCGGCGCCGAGGAGGAGCCCGACGACGGCGACGGCGCCCCCGCGGCCGAGTCGGAGGACCGCCGCCCGCCGCTGGCCGTGCTCGACGTCGCCGAGGCGCTGCGGGAGGGGCCGCTGGCCGGACTCCGCCTGGAGGTCCTGCACGGCCGGATGACGCCGGAGGACAAGGAGGCCCGGATGCGGGGCTTCGCCGCCGGCGAGGTCGACGTCCTCGTCGCCACCACGGTCGTCGAGGTGGGCGTCGACGTGCCCAACGCCACGGTGATGGTCGTCATGGACGCCGACCGCTTCGGCGTCAGCCAGCTGCACCAGCTCCGCGGCCGGGTCGCCCGCGGCAAGCACCAGGGGCTGTGCCTGCTGGTGAGCGAGGCGGCCACGAGCTCGGCCACCGGGCAGCGGCTGGCCGCGGTCGCCGCCACCTCCGACGGCTTCGAGCTGGCCCGCCTGGACCTCGAGACCCGCCGCGAGGGCGACGTGCTCGGCGCCGCCCAGTCCGGCCGCCGCTCCGGCGTCCGGATGCTCTCGCTGCTCGAGGACGAGGAGCTCATCGCCGAGGCCCGGACCGAGGCCACCGACCTCCTGGCCGGCGACCGCGGCCTGGCCGACTTCCCCGGGCTGGCGATGGAGGTCGCCGCGCTGGCCACCGACGAGCGCGCCGAGTACCTCGAGAAGGCATGACGCGACTCATCTCCGGAGTCGCCGGCGGACGGCGGATCGCGGTCCCGTCCTCCGGCGTCCGGCCGACCGGCGACCGCGCCCGCGAGGGCCTGTTCAACAGCCTCGGCACGCTGCTGGACCTCGAGGGCGCCACCGTCCTCGACCTCTACGCCGGCTCCGGCGCGCTCGGCCTGGAGGCGCTCAGCCGCGGTGCCCAGACCGTCGTCTTCGTCGAGTCCGGCCCGCGCGTGCTGCCGGTGCTCAAGGCCAACCTCGCGGCCGTCGGGCTCCCCGGCGGGCGGGTGGTGGCCGGGTCGGTCCCGACCGTCGTCGCCGGACGGCCCCCGGCCCGGTTCGACCTGGTGCTGGCCGACCCGCCGTACGCCACGCCGGTCGCCGAGGTCCTCGGCGTCCTCGATTCGCTGGCCACGGGCGGCTGGCTGGCCGAGGAGGCCGTGGTCGTCGTCGAGCGCTCCAGCCGCGAGGAGCCCTGGGAGTGGCCGACACCCCTGCGTGGACTGCGCGATCGCCGCTACGGCGAGGCCGTGCTCCGGTACGGTCGCTCTCCGTGAGGCGCGCGGTCTGCCCCGGTTCGTTCGACCCGGTCACGAACGGGCACGTCGACGTCATCAACCGGGCGGCGGCCCTGTACGACGAGCTCGTCGTGGCGGTGCTGGTCAACCCCGGCAAGGCCGGGCTGTTCACCGTCGAGGAGCGCATGGAGCTGCTCCGCGACGCGGTCGCCGGCCTGCCCAACGTCACGATCGACAGCTTCCAGGGGCTGCTCGTCGACTACTGCCGGGCCCGCGGCATCCCGGTGATCGTCAAGGGACTGCGCGCGGTCAGCGACTTCGAGTACGAGCTGCAGATGGCGCAGATGAACCGAGAGCTGGCGGGCATCGAGACGCTGTTCGTGCCCACCGCCCCGCAGGTCGGGCACCTCTCCTCGAGCCTGGTCAAGCAGATCGCCACCTTCGGCGGGGACGTGTCCAGCCTCGTGCCCAAGGCCGTCCACGACCGGCTGGTCGCGCACCGGGAGCAGGGGTCATGACAGAGGTGGTCTACCGGCTCTACGAGACCGTCGACGAGCTGAGCACGGTCATCGAGAACGCCCGCAACGTGCCGATGTCCGGCGGCTCCTGCATGGTGCCCCGCGACGTCCTCCTGGACCTGCTCGACGACCTGCGGGAGAACCTCCCCGAGGACGTGCACAAGGCCGGGGCGATCGTCGAGCAGCGCACCGAGATCCTCCAGCAGGCGCAGGCCGAGGCCGAGCGGCTGACCGGTCGCACCCGCAGCGAGAGCGAGCAGGTGGTCGGGGCGGCGCGGCGGCAGCGCGAGGAGATCCTCGGCACCGCCCGCCGGCAGCGTGACGACCTGCTCGCCCGGGCACAGGCCGAGGCCGAGGAGCTGCTCGCGCAGGCCGAGGAGGAGGCCGAGCGCATCCTCGAGGAGGCCCGCCAGCACCGTGAGGCGCTGATCGCCGACGGCCACGCCCAGCACGCCGAGATCCTCGCCGCCGCCCAGGCCGAGCACGAGCGGATGATCAGCGAGACCGAGGTCTACCAGGGCGCGGTCACCCGGGCCGACGAGCTCGGCGCCCAGACGATCGCCGACGTCAACCGGATGCGCGCCGAGGTCGACGAGTACGTCGACAGCCGGCTGGCCGACTTCGGGACCACGCTGGAGCGGATGCTGCGGTCGGTGGAGAAGGCCCGCTCCACGCTCCGCGAGTAGAAGGACCCCCTGCCGGGTGGCGTTGCCCACCCGGTCGGCCCGGACGGCGCGGTCCGGGCATCGGGTAGTCTGGTCATCCGGTCCGACCGCGGACGTCCCGCACCTCGGCCGGCCCTCCCCAGTTGCCTACCGCGAGTACCGACATGCCTTCCGCACCTCAGCCCCGCAGAGGCGCCGCGGCCCCCGAGGCCCGGCGTCCCGCCGCCGACCCCTGGCGGGTCGACCTGCGGGAGCTCGGCCGCCGGGCCGGTTCGATGCTGGAGCTGCAGCGGACTCTCCCGGCGCCGGGCGACTGGCGGGTGGAGCTGATCGGCGTCCCCACGGGCGCCGACGTCCGGCTGCGGCTGCGGCTGGAGTCGGTCATGGAGGGCGTGCTCGTCTCCGGTGAGGTCGAGGTGCCCGTCGCCGGCTCGTGCGCGCGGTGCCTGGAGCCGATCGAGGACACCCTCGAGCTCGACGTCCAGGAGCTGTTCGCCTACGCGGGCAGCACCACCGAGGCCACCAGCGAGGAGGACGAGGTCCGCACCGTCGAGGCCGACCACATCGACCTCGAGCCGATGGTCCGTGACCTCGTCGTCCTGAGCCTGCCGCTGGCCCCCACCTGCGACGAGGACTGCGCCGGGCTGTGCGCAGACTGCGGGCAGCGGCTCGACGACCTGCCGGCCGACCACACCCACGAGGTGCTCGACCCGCGCTGGGCCGGCCTGGCGGAGCGCTTCGGCGCCCCGCCGGCCGACCGTTTCGCTTCCGAACCGGGTACCCCCGGTACGGACAACCCAGAGGAGAACTGACCGTGGCCGTCCCGAAGCGGAAGATGTCCCGCGCCAACACCCGCTCCCGGCGCTCGCAGTGGAAGGCGACCGCGCCCACCCTCTCGCCGTGCCCGAACCGCGCCTGCGGCGAGCTCAAGCCCCCGCACCAGGCGTGCCCGAGCTGCGGTCAGTACGACGGCCGCCAGGTCCTCTCCGTCTGATCCGGCAGGGGCAGACCGTCGTGGGGACGTCGCCGGCCAGCACCCAGCCCGCTCCGGGCGGGCCGCCCCGGCGTTCCCCGGCGGGGGAGGCACACGCCATCCGCGCGGCCGCCTGGCTCTCCGACGCCCTCGGCGTGGAGCTGCCCGGCGGCCTGCTGGCGTTGGCGCTGACCCACCGGTCCTACGCCTACGAGAACGGCGGGCTGCCCACCAACGAGCGCCTGGAGTTCCTCGGCGACTCGGTGCTCGGCCTGGTGGTCACCGACGAGCTGTACCGCCGCCACCCCGAGCTGCCGGAGGGCCGGCTGGCCAAGCTGCGGGCCTCCGTGGTCAACATGACCTCGCTGGCCGGGGTGGCCCGCCGTCTCGGCGCCGGCGGGCTGGGCCCGCACCTGCTGCTCGGCCGCGGTGAGGAGACCACCGGCGGGCGGGAGAAGGACTCGATCCTCGCCGACGCACTGGAGGCGCTGATCGGCGCGGTGCACGTCGGGCTGGGCCTGGACGCCGCCGGCGGCGTCGTCCACCGGCTGTTCGACCCGCTGCTGGACCAGGCCGCCACCCGCGGCGCCGGTCTGGACTGGAAGACCAGCCTGCAGGAGCTCGGCGCCGCGCTGGGGCTGGGCGCGCCGACCTACCTGGTCGAGGACGACGGTCCCGACCACGCCAAGACCTTCACCGCCGCGGTCGTCCTGGCCGACACCGTCCGTGGCCGCGGCACCGGGCGGACCAAGAAGGCCGCCGAGCAGGAGGCCGCCGAGGCCGCCTGGCAGGCGCTGACGGAGACCGCGGAACCCGCCGCCGTCCGGAGCTGACCGGCCGTGCCCGAGTTGCCCGAGGTCGAGGTGGTCCGGCGCGGACTCGAGCGCTGGGTCGCCGGTCGCACCGTCGCCGCCGTCGAGGTGCACCACCCGCGCGCCGTGCGCCGGCACCTCGAGGGCACCGACCACTTCGTGCAGACCCTGACCGGGCGCACGCTCACCGAGGCCCGCCGGCGGGGCAAGTACCTGTGGCTGCCGCTCGCCGAACCGGATGGCACGGCGTCGGGCCGGGCGCTCGTGGCGCACCTGGGGATGAGCGGCCAGCTGCTGGTGGAGAAGCCGTCGGCGCCGGACGAGACGCACCTGCGCGCCCGGTTCACCTTCACCGACGGCGGCCGGGAGCTGCGCTTCGTCGACCAGCGCACCTTCGGGGGCCTGGCCGTGGAGGACGGCGACCCGGTCGGGGGTGGAGACCCTGGCGGGCTGCCGCCGCGCCTGGCGCACATCGCGATCGACCCGCTCGACGACTCCTTCGACGCCGACGCGTTCAGTGCCGCCCTGCGCCGGCGGCACACCGAGGTCAAGCGGGCGCTGCTCGACCAGACGCTCATCGGCGGCGTCGGCAACATCTACGCCGACGAGGCGCTGTGGCGGGCCCGGCTGCACGGCAACCGGCCGACCGACCGGCTGTCCCGCGGGCAGGTCAGCGACCTGCTCGACGGCGTCCGCGACGTGCTGGGGGAGGCCCTCGCGCAGGGCGGCACCTCCTTCGACTCGCTCTACGTCGACGTCAACGGGCAGAGCGGCTACTTCTCCCGGTTCCTCGCCGTGTACGGCCAGGCCGACCGGCCCTGCCCCCGCTGCGGGACGGCGATCGTGCGCGAGTCGTTCATGAACCGGTCCAGCTACAGCTGCCCGCGCTGCCAGCCGCGCCCGAGAGCCCGCCGCTCGTGAGCCGCCGGGTGGTCGCGCTGGTGTCGGGCGCCGTCCAGGGGGTCGGCTACCGCTGGTTCGTCCGTGGGCACGCGGAGGCCGCCGGGCTCGCCGGCTCGGCGACCAACCTCCCCGACGGCCGGGTCGAGGTGGTGCTCGAGGGCCCGGACGCCGCCGTGGCCGCTGTCCTGGCCGCTCTGGGAGGCCCCGAGGCCCCGGGTGCCGTGCGGCGGGTCGACGTGCGGGACGAGGCGGGGCAGGGTGGGACCGGCTTCACGACGGCGTGACGAAGGTGACACACGCCCGACACGGGTGGTGTGCAGTGTGGCCGTTGACCTGCGTGTCGGGGCCTGTCACCCTGGGAACACACAGACCGCGCCGACCGTCGAACGGGGCGCAGGTCGTTCCCTCAACGCAGTCGAAAGGCCGTAGTAGCCATGGCCAAGGCCCTGTTCGGTCACGTCGTCCCCCCCGCGGAGCTCCGAGTAGTCGAGGAGAACGCCGTGCTGCGGGCCAGGGTGCGCCGGCTGGAGCAGGAACTGCAGGAGCTGCGCGCGCAGCGCGACGCGGCGATCGCCCACGAGTTGCTGAGCATGGCCGGCGAGAACGCCGAGCCGGCGCTCGCCTGAACGGCTCCGCCACAACGACACCACCCTTCCCGCCCGCTCCGCAGGTCGCGGGCGGCGGAGCCCTGCGGGGCTAGGGTCTTGATCTCGTGCACCTGTCGAGCCTGACGCTGAAGGGCTTCAAGTCCTTCGCGTCCGCGACGACCCTCCGCCTCGAGCCGGGCATCACCGCCGTCGTCGGGCCCAACGGCTCGGGCAAGTCCAACGTCGTCGACGCCATCGCCTGGGTCCTCGGCGAGCAGGGCGCGAAGAGCCTCCGCGGCGGCAAGATGGAGGACGTGATCTTCGCCGGCACTGCCGGCCGCCCCGCCCTCGGCCGGGCCGAGGTCACCCTCACCATCGACAACGCCGACGGCGCCCTGCCGATCGAGTACACCGAGGTCTCGATCACCCGGCGCATGTACCGCTCCGGGGAGAGCGAGTACGAGATCAACGGCGACAAGGTCCGGCTGCTCGACGTCCAGGAGCTGCTCAGCGACTCCGGCATCGGCCGCGAGATGCACGTCATCGTCGGCCAGGGGCAGCTCGACGCGGTCCTCTCCGGGCGGCCGGAGGACCGGCGGGCCTTCGTCGAGGAGGCCGCCGGCGTCCTCAAGCACCGCAAGCGCAAGGAGAAGGCGCTCCGCAAGCTCGACGCGATGCAGCTCAACCTCGACCGGCTGGGGGACCTGACCGTCGAGCTGCGCCGGCAGCTCAAGCCGCTGGGCCGCCAGGCGGAGGTGGCCCGCCGGGCTGCGGGCGTGCAGGCCGACCTGCGCGACGCCCGCCTGCGGCTGCTCGCCGACGACCTCGTCCGGCTGCGCGAGGCCCTGGACAAGGAGGTCGCCGACGAGGCCGCCGCCCGCCGCCGGCGCGCCGTCGTCGAGGACCGGCTCGGCGAGGCCTCGCGGCGCGAGTCCGGGCTGGAGGCGGAGCTGGCCGCCAACGCGCCGCTGCTGGGCTCGGCGCAGGAGACCTGGTACCGGCTCTCCGCGCTGACCGAGCGCTTCCGCGGCATCGCGCAGCTGGCCGCCGAGCGGCACCGGCACCTGTCGGCCGCTCCGCCCGCTGCCGCCGCGGGCCGCGACCCCGACCAGCTCGAGGCCGAGGCCGAGCGGATCGCCGCCACCGAGGCCGAGCTCGCTGCCGGTCTGGCGGCCGAGCGCGGGCGGCTGGCCACCGCCGTCGCCGCCCGCACCGAGGTCGAGTCCGCCCTCGCCGACGCCGAGCGGGCGTGGGTCGCCGCGGCACGGGCCCTGGCCGACCGCCGGGAGGGGCTGGCCCGGCTCTCCGGGCAGGTCGCCGCCGCGCGCTCCCGGGTGGCGGCCGGCGAGGCCGAGATCGAGCGGCTGACGCTCGCCGCCGGCGAGGCCACCGACCGCGCCGACGGAGCCGCCGAGCGGCTGGCCGCGCGGCGGGACGAGGTGGCCGGCGCCGCCGACGCCGACGTCGCCCTGGTCACCGCGCACCAGGACGCCGTGGCCGCGCACGCCGAGGCGGCCCGGGACGTGACCGAGCTGACCGCCGCCGAGCGCGCCGCCGAGCGCGACCGGGCCTCCTGGCAGGCCCGCCGCGACGCCCTCGCCCTCGGCCTGACACCGGCCGACGGTGCCGCCGAGGTCCTCGCCGCGGGCCTCCCCGGCGTGCTCGGGCCGGTGACCGAGCAGCTCGGCGTCACGCCCGGGGCCGAGCTCGCGGTCACCGCCGCCCTCGGCGGGATGGCCGACGCCGTCGTCGTCTCCGGTGTGGCCGAGGCCGCCGCCGCGCTGGCCCGCCTGCGGGACGGCGGCGGCGGGCGGGCCGGGCTGCTGGTGACCGCCGGCCTGCCGGCCCTGCCGCGCGACGGGTGGCCCGAGCTGCCCGACGGTGCGCGGTGGGCCCTCGACCTGGTCACGGCTCCCGAGCAGCTGCGCTCCGCGCTGGCCCGGGCGCTGGACCGGGTCGCCGTCGTGCCCGACCTGGACGCCGCCGTCGCCCTGGTCGGCACGCACCCGCGCGTGCGGGCGGTCACCGGAGACGGTGACCTGGTCGGCGCGGACTGGGCGGTCGGCGGTTCCGCGGACGCACCGTCGGGTCTGGAGGTCCGCGCGCGGGTCGACGATGCCGACCGGGAGCTGGCCGCGGCCGTCGACCGTGCCGCCGAGCTGGCCGACCGGCTGGTCGCCGCCCGCGAGGTCGCCCGCGCCCGGTCGGCCGACGTGGAGGCCGCACTGGCCGCCCGGCAGGCCGCCGACCGCAGCCGGTCCGCCGTCGCCGCGCAGCTGGCCGAACTCGGCGCCGCTGCCCGGTCCGCCGCCGCCGAAGCCGAGCGGTCCGTCGCCGCGCGGGTGCGCGCCGAGCAGGCGCTGGAGCAGGCACACCTGGCGCTGGCCGGGCTCGAGGAGCGGCGGGCCGAGGCCGAGGCCGCGCCGGTCGCCGACGAGCCGGACCCCGCCGAGCGGGACCGGTTGCGGCTGGAGGCCGCGGCCGGCCGGCAGGCCGAGACCGAGGCGCGCCTGGCCGTCCGCACCGCCGAGGAGCGGGCGCGCGCGCTCGCCGGGCGGGCGGAGTCGCTGCGCCGCCAGGCGCGGCAGGAGCGCGCGGCGCG
>NZ_JALPKQ010000031.1:0-67159 GCF_051383655.1 Geodermatophilus sp. CPCC 205761 | reverse complement strand
CGCCCGCGGCTGGCGGTTCGTCATGGACGCCGACGGCACCCTGCACGTCACCACACCGTCGGGAGTGACCCGGACGACCCGACCACCCGGATTGCACACACCGGCACCCGAGCCTGAGGCGCCGGCCGACCATCCGCCGCACTCACCAGTGCCGGCAGACGATCCGCCACCGTTCTGAGGAATGCGTGGGACCTGACGACAGGTCCACATGTCGACTGGCCGATCACTACCGCGCCGCGCCGTCCCCTTTTCGATCAACTGGCGTCTTCACCGGCGGCCTCGATCAGGTCACCAGACCCCTTCGAGGGCGGAGGGCCGCTCAGCGGCGCGTGGCCTGCGACCGCAGCTCGTGCGCGGACTCCAGCGTCGGGGCGGCGGCGAGCACCTGGGCGAAGGCGCGTTCCTCGCGCAGCCGGGCGCGGATCCGGCGGCGCTCGGCGAGGCGGGTGCGCAGACGGGACATGGCGGGTTCCTTCCGGAGGTCAGGCGCCGGCCGGTGCCGGCACCCGGGGGAGCGGGCTCACGACGGCGTAGACGCCGTCCTCGGGCGTGAGGGAGGAGTCGGGGAGCAGCCGCCGGACGAGACCGACGACGCGGTCGTTGTCGGCTTGGACCGACGCGGTGAGAGTGCGCACGCCGCGCCGTCCGGCCAGCTCGACGAGCTCCCGGAGCAGCTGACGGCCCACGCCGAAGCCCTGCCAGCCGTCCTCCACGAGGACGGCTACCTCGGCGGTGGACGGGTCGCCGGGCGGACGGTCGTAGCGCGCCACGCCGACCACCTCGCCGCCGACGACGGCGACCAGCGCCTCGCGGGCGTCGTGGTCGACGTCGACCAGGTGGGGAAGCGCACCGGCCGGCGGCGCGTGCAGGGGCGCGTGGAACCGGCGGTAGACGGTGTCCCGGGAGAGCCGGGTCCACAGCCGGCAGAAGAGTGGCCCGTCGTCGGCCCGGACGGGCCTGGTGGCGACTCCGATGTCCATCCCGACCTCCTGGGTTCGTCAAACGAACTCTCCTCCGGCCGAGTGAGTTCGTCAAGTGAACTCAGCGGGTTATGCTGACCGCGTGAGCGAAGCCCTGTGGGACCGGTCGCGGTGCTCGGTCGCCGGCACGCTGGCCGTCGTCGGGGAGAAGTGGAGCCTGCTGGTCCTGCGGGAGGCGTTCCTGGGCGTCCGCCGGTTCGCCGACTTCCAGCGGGTGCTCGGCGCACCCAAGGCGGTGCTGACCGACCGGCTGAACACGCTCGTCGACCAGGGCATCCTGCGGCGGGTGCCCTACCAGGCGGCCGGGGAGCGGCAGCGGCACGAGTACCGCCTGACGCAGAAGGGGATCGACCTCTATCCGACCCTGGTGGCCCTCATGCAGTGGGGGGACCGCTACCTGGCCGACGACGGCGACGTGCCGCTGGAGCTCAGGCACCGCGACTGCGGCGAGCCGGTCCACCTGGCCCTGGTCTGCGAGGCCGGGCACGAGCTCGGCGGCGCCCGCGACGTCCGCCCGGTCCCGCGCGTCCCCGCCGGCTGATCACCGGCTGAACGGCGGTTCCCGCCGACAGACCACCGGTCCGCCGACAGACCACCGGTTCCCGCCGGCGGAAGCCCGCGTGCCCGGCGTCCCTGCCGGCGGACAGACTGGCCGGCATGCCGGTGCCCGGGGCCTCGAGCCGCCTGTCCGCCCTCTCGCTGCCGAACACGACCGTCGACTCGGTCGTCGACGACCCGGGTGATGACACCACCCCGGCCTCCTGCCGGGTGCAGCTGACCGTCACCCACCCACCGGCCGGCGACCGGGTCACCGTCTGGGTGTACCTGCCGGCCGACGGGTGGAACGGCCGGTTCCAGGGCCGCGGCGGCGGGGGCTTCCTGGGCGGCTCGCCGGAGTTCCTCCTGGAGCCACTGCGCGCCGGCTACGCCTGCGCCGCGACCGACGCCGGGCACCCCGGGGGCGCCGCGACCTTCGCGCTCGACGCCCGCGGCCGGCTGGACTGGCAGGCGATCCGGGACTTCGGGCACGTCGGCATCCACGACATGACCGTCGCGGCCAAGGCCGTGGTGACCGCGTACTACGGCGAGCCGCCGGTCCGCTCCTACTTCCACGGCTGCTCGACCGGCGGCCGGCAGGGCCTGATGGCGGCCCAGCGCTACCCGGAGGACTACGACGGCGTCCTGTCCGGAGCGCCGGCGATCAACTGGCCGAGGATGCAGGTCGGCCAGATCTGGGGCCAGCTGGTGATGCTGGAGCGCGGCAACCCCGTCTCGGCGGCCAAGTTCGAGGCGGCGCTGGCCGCGATCGTCGACGCCTCCGACACCGTGGGCGACGGCGTCCGCGACCGCGTGATCGGCGACCCGCTGGCAGTGCGGCCCGACCCGGGGGCGCTGGTCGGGCTGCCGACGCCGGACGGCGAGCTGACCGAGGCCGACGTGGAGGTCATCCGCCTGATCGGGGAGGGCCCGCGCCGGCGCGACGGCAGCTTCCTCTGGTACGGCCTGGCACCCGGGGCGCCGTTCGCCGGCCTGCACGACACCGCGGTGGTCGACGGCGAGCTCGTCGGGCAGCCGTTCGCCTTCGACGTGTGGTGGATCGGCCTGTTCCTCGAGCAGGACCCGGACTGGGACTGGCGGACGCTGACCCACGAGGCGTTCGAGGCGTACTTCGACCGGTCGGTGGAGATGTACTCCGCCGTCCTGGCCGCCGACGACCCCGACCTGTCGGCCTTCGCCGACCGCGGCGGGAAGGCCCTGCTGTGGCACGGGGCGGCCGACTTCGGCATCCCGTTCCAGGGCACCGTCGACTACTACGAGCGGGTGCGGGCCCGGCTGGGCGCCGAGCGCACCGACGCGTTCCTGCGGCTGTTCCTCGCCCCCGGGGTCGGGCACTGCGGCGGCGGGGTGGGTCCGCAGCCGACCGGGCAGTTCGAGGCGCTCGTCGCGTGGGTGGAGGAGGGGGCGGCACCGGAGGAGATCCCCGCCGTCCGGACGGGAGAGGACGGGGCCGTCCTGCAGACCCGGCCGGTCTACGCCTATCCCGGCGTGGCCCGCTGGACCGGCGAGGGCGACCCGGACGACGCCGCGAGCTTCACCCGCGCCGAGGGCACCCGGCTGGTCCTGCCCCCCGGCCGCTGAGGCCCGCTCTCAGTCGACACCGAGGGCCCGCAGCCCGGCGGTCACGACCGCCGCGGCGAGGACGGCCACCAGCACGTGCGCCCGGCGCCACAGCAGCAGGCCGGCGGCCGCGACGCCGGCGGTGTCGGCACCGACGTGCAGCTCGGGGCCGTCGGCCAGCGCCGCGGTGACGACCAGCGCGGCCAGCAGCGCCGGGGAGAGCAGCACGACGACCCGCACCGCCGCCGGTGGGAGCTCCCGGTCGCCGGTCGCGGCCGGACCCACCCCGCGGGTGAGCGCGGTGGCGACCGTGCACAGGCCCACCAGGAGCCACCAGGTCCCCGCGCTCACCGGGGCGCCCGCAGGCCGACGAGCGCCGCCGCGGCCGCCACCAGCACCGGCAGGCCCGGCGGGGCCACCGGCACCAGGGCCAGCGCCACGGCGGCCCCGGCCAGCGCGACGCCCAGCCTCAGCCGGTCGCGCAGCTCTGCGGCGAGGATGGCCAGGAAGAACGCCGGGAAGACCGCGTCCAGGCCGAGAGCCCGGGTGTCGAGGGCCGGCGCGAACACGCCGACCACCGTGCCCAGCACCCAGAGCACGTACTGGATCCCGGAGTGCCCGAAGAGGTACTCCCGGTCGAAGCGGCCGTCGCCCCGGGCGGCCATCGCCCACGACGCGTCGACGGTGGCCTGCCCCTCGACGGCCCGCCGCAGCCGGCTGCCGCGCAGCGACGGGCCCAGCGCGAACCCCATGGGCACGAACCGGGAGCTGACCAGCGCCGAGGCGCCGACGGCGGCGCCGATCCCGCCGCCCGCGGTGACGATGCCGAGCGCGGCGAGCTGGCCGGACGCGGAGTACACGACGGCCGACATCACGACCGCGGCCACCGCCGGCATCCCGGCGTCGGTGGCGACCACGCCGAACGACACGGCGAGCACGAACACCGCCCCGCCGAAGGGAGCGCCGTCCCGCACGCCGTCCCGCCAGCCCCTGCTCCGCCCCGCCGCGTCGTCCACACGCCCTCCCGCGATCCGGCCGCCCGCCCGCCGAGCCTTGCCCGGACGACGGCGGTGGGTCGACCCTGCCAGGAGGCACCGACGACAGGGGGTCCGGGATGGCGGACGAGACGGTGACCTGCTGCATCGCCGGCGGCGGGCCGGCCGGGATGGTGCTCGGCCTGCTCCTGGCCCGTCAGGGGATCGACGTCCTGGTGCTGGAGAAGCACGGGGACTTCCTCCGCGACTTCCGCGGGGACACGGTGCACGCCTCGACGCTGCGCCTGCTCGACGAGCTCGGGCTGGCCGAGGCGTTCCTGCGGCTGCCGCACCAGGCGGTGACCCGGCTCGGGGTCACCACCGACGACGGCACCTTCGTCCTCGCCGACTTCGGCCGGCTGCCCGGCCGCTTCCCGTTCCTGGCCCTCGTGCCGCAGTGGGACCTGCTGGACTTCCTCGCCGACCGGGCCCGTGAGCAGCCGACCTTCCGGCTCCGCATGGACGCCGAGGTGGTCGGCCTGCTCAGCGAGGACGGTGCGGTGCGTGGCGTGCGGTACCGGCCCCCGGACGGCGGGGAGTCGCAGGTGCGGGCGACGCTGACCGTCGCCGCCGACGGCCGGCACTCCCGCGTGCGCGCGGCGGCGGGACTGCGGCTGCGCGAGTTCGGCGCGCCCATGGACGTGCTGTGGTTCCGGCTGCCGAAGTCGGCCGGCGACGGCGGGCCGGCCTTCGGCGGGGCCGGCCGGGTCACCCGCGGCCGCCTGCTCGTCCTGCTCGACCGCGGCGACTACTGGCAGTCGGCGTACCTCGTGCCCAAGGGCGGCTCCGCGGACCTGCGGGCGGCGGGTCTGGACGCCTTCCGGGCCGACCTTGCCGCACTGCTGCCGGCCATGCCCGCGGCGATCGGGGCGCTGCGCAGCTGGGACGACGTCCGGGTGCTCACCGTCCGGGTGGACCGGCTGCGCCGCTGGCACCGGCCGGGGCTGCTGCTGATCGGGGACGCCGCGCACGCCATGTCGCCGATCGGCGGGGTGGGCGTCAACCTCGCCGTCCAGGACGCTGCCGCGGCCGCGCGCCTGCTCGCCGGCCCGCTCGCGCGCGGTGCGGTGCGCTCCCGCGACCTCGCCCGCGTCCGCCTCCGCCGGCTGCTGCCCACCGTCGTCACCCAGGCCGTGCAGCGGCAGATCCAGACCCGCTTCCTCAGCCGGGTCCTGGCCGGCGACCGGCCGGTCGGCACGCCCGGCGTGCTGCGGCTGCTGGCCCGCTTCCCCGTGCTGCAGGGCCTGCCCGCCCGGTTGATCGGGATCGGCGTCCTGCCCGAGCACGCCCCGCCCCCCATCCCCTCGAGGAGGACACCATGCGGCGCACGGTCGACGGGCTGCTGATCTGGTTCGCGTTCTTCGGGCTGGCCGTCGGGGCCTGGCAGGCGCTCGCGCCCGCGTCGTTCTTCCACGACTTCCCCGGCTTCGGCCGGCACTGGGTCGACGTGGACGGCCCCTACAACGAGCACCTGCTGCTCGACGTCGGGCACGGCAACCTGGCCCTCGGGGTGGTGGCCCTCGTCGCCCTGCTGACCC
Source organism: Geodermatophilus sp. CPCC 205761 (assembly GCF_051383655.1). NCBI lineage: Bacteria > Bacillati > Actinomycetota > Actinomycetes > Geodermatophilales > Geodermatophilaceae > Geodermatophilus > Geodermatophilus sp. CPCC 205761. The sequence continues at coordinate 61,489 of NZ_JALPKQ010000031.1, read as the reverse complement.
GCGGGGTGTGGCTGGCCCGGGCGACCGGCCTCGCCGCCGTCGTGGCGAACCTGCCCCACCACCTGTACCACCAGCGGCACGTGCACGTGCTGGAGACGACCAGCGACGAGGTGCTGCAGACGGTGACCCTCAGCCTCGTCTCGGTGGCCGCCGTCCTGCTGGCGGTGCTGGCCTTCCGGCTCCCGGTGCACCCGGCCGGGACCACGGGCGGGGCTCCGGAGGCGCCGGCGCGCCAGGCGGCGGGTCGCCGGGTCCCCTAGCGTCCCCGGCGTGGGCACACGGGTGGTCGTGGTGGGCGGGGACGCCGCGGGCGCGAGCGCGGCGTCGCAGGCGCGCAAGCGGCAGCCGGACCTCGACGTCGTCATGTTCGAGCGGGGCCGGGCGACCTCGTACTCGGCGTGCGGCATCCCGTACTGGATCAGCGACGCGGTCGACAACGAGGCGGCGCTGATCGCCCGGACGCCGGAGCAGCACCGCGCCGCGGGCATCGACGTCCGGATGCGCACCGAGGTCGTCGGCATCGACCTCGACCGCCGGGTCGTGCACTGGCACGACCTCGAGGGCGGCAGCACCGGCATCGAGCCGTTCGACGAGCTGGTCTACGCGACCGGCAGCGTGCCGATGCGCCCGCCGGTGCCCGGGATCGACGCCGCCGGGGTCCACGGCGTCCAGGTGCTGGACGACGGCGAGGCGCTGCGGGCCGAGCTCGACAGCGGGCGGGTGCAGCGGGTGGTGGTGGTCGGCGGCGGCTACATCGGGCTGGAGATCGCGGAGGCCTGCCGGGTGCGTGGGCTGACGGTCACCGTCGTCGACCGCTCGGCGACCCCGGTGGGCACGTTCGACCCCGACATCGGGCAGTACATCGCCGACGCGGTGCGCCGGGAGGGCATCGAACTGGTGCTGTCGGACCCGGTGGCCGCCATCGACGTCGGGCCGGACGGGCGGGCCCGCGCCGTGGTGACCGCCGCCGGCCGGGAGCTGCCCGCGGACCTCGTCGTCCTCGGCCTCGGCGTGCGTCCCGACGTCCGCCTCGCCCAGGAGGCGGGCATCCCGCTGGGGATCTCCGGCGGGGTCGCCGTCGACGCGCGGATGCACACCCACGCCGAGGGCGTGTGGGCCGCCGGGGACTGCGTCGAGTCGCGGCACCGGCTCTCGGGCCAGCGGGTGGTCGTCGCGCTGGGCACGCACGCCAACAAGCAGGGGCGGGTGGTCGGCATCAACATCGGCGGCGGCTACGCGACCTTCCCCGGCGTCATCGGCACGGCCATCACCAAGATCTGCGAGGTGGAGGCCGCCCGCACCGGCCTCTCGACCGCCGAGGCCGAGGCCGCCGGGTACTCCTTCGTCACCGCGGCGGTCGACTCGACGACGAAGGCCGGCTACTTCCCCGGCGCCGAGCCCATCCGGATCAAGATGATCGCCGAGCGCCGCAACGGACGGCTGCTCGGCGCCCAGATCGTCGGCCGGCACCAGTCCGCGAAGCGGATCGACGCCCTGGCGATCTGCATCTGGAACGAGATGGGCGTCGACGAGATCCTCTCCCTCGACCTCTCCTACGCCCCGCCGTTCTCCCCGGTGTGGGACCCGGTGCTGATCGCCGCCCGCAAGGCCTTCGAGGCCGTGGAGGCCGACGTCCGCGAGCTGTGACGCCGGCCTCCACCCGCCCTGCCGGTCAGATCGGGTCGACGGCGTCGGCCTGCAGGCCGCGCTGACCCTGGCTGGCCTCGTACTCCACCCGCTGCCCCTCGTCGAGCGTGCGGAAGCCGCCCCGGTCGGGGATCGCGGAGAAGTGCACGAAGACGTCGGGGCCGCCGTCGTCGGGCTCGATGAACCCGAAGCCCTTGTCGGCGCTGAACCACTTCACCGTCCCGGTGGCGCGGTCGCCGCCACCGGAGCGGCGCGGCGCGGAGCGGTCGCCGCCCCGGTCGCCGCGCTCGGGCCGGTCGCCGCGCGGCCGCGACTCGCGGCCCTGGGGCGCCCCGCCCCGGCCGCGCTCCAGCGGCTGCACGAAGTCCGCCTGCAGGCCGCGCTGACCCTGGCTGGCCTCGTACTCGACCGGCTGGCCCTCCTCCAGGCTGCGGTAGCCGCCCTGGTCGGCGATCGCGGAGAAGTGCACGAAGACGTCGTCGCCGCCGTCGTCCGGCGCGATGAAGCCGAAGCCCTTCTCGGCGTTGAACCAGGAGACGGTGCCGGTGGCGCGCTGACCGCCGCCGGACCCCGACCGGCCGCCGTTGCGGCCTCCGCGGGACTCCTCCCGACCCCGGCCGTAGCCGGCGTCCTCCCGACCGCGGCCGTAGCCGGACTCCTCGCGCCGCGGCCGGCCGCCGCCGCCTCCGCCGGTCGGTCGCACCGTGTCGGCCTGCAGGCCGCGCTGACCCTGGCTGGCCTCGTACTCCACCCGCTGCCCCTCGTCCAGGCTGCGGAAGCCGCCCTGGTCGGGGATCGCGGAGAAGTGGACGAAGACGTCAGACCCTCCGTCGTCGGGCTCGATGAACCCGAACCCCTTCTCCGCGTCGAACCACTTGACCGTGCCCTGCGGCATCGTGTTGCTCCTGCACTCCTCGGCGTCGGCGGGTCCGTCCCGCCGGCCGTCGCCGCCGGTCCGGACCGGCGGCGCACCGCCTCCAGAGTGCCCTACGGGGACGACGGCGGTGCGCGCGCCGGTCACACCTCCACGAGCACCTCCGTCCCCGAGCCGCCGCGGCGGCACCCCCGCGCCGGTCAGGACTGGCCGGCGCCGGCCGGCTGCTGGCCGGCCTTCTCCTGCGCGTACCGGTCGGACGCCGCCTGGATCGCGGCGCCGTTCTTGGCGTCCAACTCGCTGTGCTTGCTGCGCGCCCACGCCTCGGCGGCGAGCAGCCGCTTCTGGGACGGCTGGAACGCCGGCATGACGTGGCGGGCGAAGAGCTCGAAGCTGCGCTGGGTGGCCTGCCAGTTCGCCCAGTCGTGCTGGAGCAGGATGTAGCAGCCGAACCCGCCGTCGGACTGGTCGACCAGCCGCTGGATCTGCTGGATCGCGTCGTCGGGCGTGCCCACGACGCCCCAGCCGCTGTCGTCGAGCCAGGCCAGCCGCTCGTCGAAGGTGTCGCCCGGGATGCGGACGGGCGGGAGCGCCAGTGTCTTCTGGGTGTACTCGACGAACGCGTCGAAGCCGTAGCGGATGTCCTCGACCGCCTGATCCCGCGTCTCGGCGAGGTGCATGGGGCCCATCAGCCGCCAGCGGGACCGGTCGGTGGGCCGGCCGGCGGCGGCCGCCTCGGCCTCGAGCACGTTCCAGTGGTGGGCGAGGACGTCGAAGCCCTCCTTGGTGGTCGCGCCGACCGAGAGCATGCCCAGCCCGTACTTGCCGGCCAGGGTGGGCCCGGTGGGGGAGGCGGTGGCGGCGACGGCGACCTCGAAGCACGGGTCCTGGTACGGGGCGAGCTGGCAGCGGGCGTCGACGAGCGTGTAGCGGTCGGTCGTCACCGACACCGGCTCGTCGGACAGCAGCAGGCGCAGCAGCACGTCGAGGTCCTCGTGCAGCGCCGGGCGCAGCTGGGCCGGCTCCAGGCCGATCATCGCGGCGTCCGTGGGGAGCGAGCCCGGACCGACGCCGAGCATGAGGCGGCCGCGCAGCAGGTGGTCGACGAGGATCGCGCGGTCGGCCACCCAGAGGGGGTTGTGGTACGGGATGGAGACCACGCCGGTTCCGAGCCGGATGGTGTGCGTGAGCGCTCCGACGTGGGCGATGAAGGTCAGCGGGTCGGCGATGATCTCCGTGGCGGCCGAGTGGTGCTCGCCGATCCACGCCTCGTCGTACCCCAGCCGGTCCAGCAACTGGATCGTCTCGACGTCGCGCTGCAGCGAGGTCGTCGGGTTCTGGGTGGGCGGGCTGTTGAACGGCGGCATGAAGATGCCGAAGCGCATCTTGTTCACGGGGCGGGCTCCTTCTGGTTCGACGGTGGACCAGGGCGCAGCCGGGCCGGCTGCGGGTCGGGGGCTGCGCGGTGGGCGAGCGGGAGCGCCGCGAGCTGCTGGAACAGCGGCGCCGGCTGCGACCCCGGCGAGTATGTCCCACGTCACACCGGGTCGGAGTGTGCGGTTCGCGGACACCCGGCGGAGTCGCGGCCGGTCAGCCCAGCGGCGGCAGGGGAGCGGAGCCGTCGACGATGGCGCGGGCCCGGGCCAGGATGGCCGGCTCGCGCCGGGTGTCGGTGAGCACGTAGAACCGCTGCGACCGGATGGCGTCGACGACCAGCCCGGCCACCTCTGCGGGCGGCCGGCCGGCGTCCACCAGCCCGGCCATGTGCTCGACCGACGCCTGCTCGGCCGGGCCGGACCCGGCCGACGGGCCCGCGGTGGCCGGCCGGTTGCGATCGGAGGTGGCGATGTTGGTGCGCACGGCGCTCGGGCACAGCACCGTCACTCCGACCGGGGCCCCGGCCTCCCGCAGCTGGAAGTGCAGGGCCTCCGACAGCGCGACGACGGTGTGCTTGGACGGGCCGTAGATGCCCAGGGTGCCCGCGAACAGCCCGAAGATCGACGCGGTGTTCACGACGTGCCCGGCGTCCTGCTCGAGCAGCACCGGAACGAACGCGCGGATGCCGTGCAGGACGCCCCACACGTTGACGCCCATCACCCACTCGAGGTCGCCGCGCGACGCCGTCCACACCGGCCCGTGCGGCCCGCCGACGCCGGCGTTGTTGCACAGCACGTGCACCGCGCCGTAGGTGGTGAGCGCGGCGTCCCGCAGCGCCTCGACCGACGCCTCGTCGGCGACGTCGGTGACCACGGGCAGGACGTCGGCCCCGTGCTGCCGGAGCGCGTCGGCCGCCGCGGCGAGCGCGGGCTCCTCGACGTCGGCCATGACCACGCGCATGCCCTCGGCGGCGAACCGCTCGCTCAGCGCCAGCCCGATGCCGCTGGCGGCGCCGGTCACGACGGCGACCCGGCCCGGGGCGACGACGTCGGTCACGACGGGTCCGCGGTCAGCTGGGCGTGCAGGCCGTGCAGGTCGGCGACCGCCCAGTGCTCGGTGATCCGGCCCTCGACGACGGTGACGATGTCGATGACCGGCCAGCTGACCCGGCGTCCGGTCGCGGGGACGCCCAGGTACTCGCCGCGGTGGGTGCCGGAGAAGGTCTGCCGGGTGACCACCTTGTCGCCGTCGGCGAGCATGTCGTCGACGGTCACCGCCAGGTCGGGGAAGGCGGTGCGCCGCGCCCGGAACAGCGCCGGCCCACCCTCCGGTCCGCGCGGCGCCCCGGGCGGCGCGGAGTGGTTGACGAAGTCCGGCGACCGCAGCTGCGCGGCGACCGCCTCGTCCCCGCTGTTCTTGAACTCCTCGACGAACCGCCGGACGACGGCCTTGTTCTCCTCGGTGGTCACGCGCGCTCCTCGTGCGGTCGGGCGGGGGGGGCGACCAGCCTCCCGGGCCGGCGGTGGCCCCGGCGAGGCCGCTTCCAGCCCCCGGGAAGGCCGGCGGAGGAGGCAACGCCGTGTGACGGTTGACACACCGGCCGTCCGGCAGTTGGGATCGGGGCCACAGCGGACAGTTGTCCGCGTTCCCGCCACCCCGAGACGAGGCCTCCATGACTGCTGCCGCGACGACACCCCGCCCCGCGGAAGGGCCGGCCGTCGCGGTCGACGTCCTCGTGGTCGGCTCCGGGCCGGCCGGCGCCTCCGCGGCGCTGTTCCTGGCCACGTACGGCACCGACACCCTGCTGGTCACCAAGTACGGCCGGCTCTCCGACACCCCGCGGGCGCACATCACCAACCAGCGCACGATGGAGACGCTGCGCGACGCGGGCATCGAGGACCGGCTGATGCGTGAGGCGACGCCCTGGCAGTACATGGGCAACACGACCTTCTGCACCAGCCTGGCCGGCGAGGAGCTGGGCCGGATCCCGTCGTGGGGCACCGACACCGTCCGGCACGCCGACTACGAGCTCGCCAGCCCGTGCGCGATGGTCGACGCCCCGCAGACGATCACCGAGCCGATCCTCGTCCAGGCCGCGCAGGAGCGCGGCGCGCGGATCCGCTTCGACACCGAGTACGTCTCCTCCGTGCAGGACGCCGACGGCGTGACGACGACGCTCCGGGACCGGCTGAGCGGCGCCGAGTACACCGTCCGTTCGCGGTACCTCGTCGGGGCCGACGGTGCGCGCAGCAAGGTCGCGGCCGACCTGGACCTGCCCTTCGAGGGCCCCGGGGCCGTCGCCGGCGCGCTGAGCATCGTGTTCGAGGCCGACCTCTCCCACCTGGTCGCGCACCGGCCGTCGGTCCTCTACTGGATGCTGCAGCCGGGGGCCGAGCGGGAGGGCGTCGGTCTGGGCGTGCTGCGCATGATCAAGCCCTGGCACGAGTGGATGCTCATGTGGGGCTACGAGGTCGCCGCGGGGCCGCCCGACCTCAGCGACGAGATGGTGCGGGAGCTCGCGGTCGCGCTCGTCGGTACCGACGACTTCGAGATGCACGTGACGTCCCGGTCGCCGTGGACGGTGAACCACCACTTCGCGACGACGATCGCCCGTGGCCGGGTCTTCTGCGCCGGCGACGCGGTCCACCGGCACCCGCCGACCAACGGGCTGGGCTCCAACACCTCCATCCAGGACTCCTACAACCTGGCGTGGAAGCTCGCGCACGTCGTCGCCGGGACGGCGGACCCGTCGCTGCTCGACAGCTACGACGCCGAGCGCGCGCCGATCGCGCGGCAGATCGTCGAGCGGGCCAACCAGAGCATCGCCGACACCGGGAAGATCCTCACCGCCCTCGACCTGGAGCACACCCAGGCCGACCACCTCGAGGAACAGCTGGCCCTGTGGAAGTCGCCCGGTCCGGCGGGGGAGAAGATCCGGACGGCGTTGCGCGAGGCGATCGCCTACAAGGCCTACGAGTTCGACGCCCACGGGGTCGAGCACAACCAGCGGTACGCCTCGTCGGCGGTCGTCCCCGACGGGACGCCGATGCCCGAGTACCGCCGGGACCCGGTGCTGTACGCCCAGGCCACCACCTGGCCCGGCGCCAAGATCCCGCACACCTGGGTCACCGTCGGCGGCCGACGGACGTCGACCCTCGACCTGGTGGGGCGCGGCCGGTTCGGCGTGGTCACCGGGATCGGTGGCGAGGCCTGGCTGGAGGCCGCCGCGGAGCTGGGCGCCGAGCTCGGGCTGACCTTCACCCCGGTCTCCATCGGCCCCGGCCGGCCGGTCGAGGACCCGTACGGCACCTGGGCCGACCTCCGCGAGATCGAGGACGCCGGCGTCCTCCTGGTGCGCCCGGACCTCTACGTCGCGGCCCGGCACCTCGGCGCACCGGCCTCGGCCGCCGAGGCCCGGGACTGGCTGGGCGGGGCGCTGCGCCGCGTCCTGGGACGCGGCTGACCCGGCCGCCCGGTACGGCCTCGCGTCAGCGGCCGTACCGGGCGGCGAACTCCCCGGGGCGCATCCCGGTCACCCGCACGAAGTCGCGGGTGAGGTGCGGCTGGTCGGCGTACCCGAGCAGCGCGGCGACCTCGCCCACCGTCGTGTCGCCGTCCCGCAGCCGCCCGGCCGCCTCCTGCAGCCGGCGCCGCTGGATCAGCCACTTCGGGGTCAGGCCGAGCCGCCGGTGCACCAGCCGCTGCAGCGCCCGACCCGAGAGCCCGAACTCCGCGCACACCTGGGCCACCCGGACGACGTCCCGGTCGGACTCCACGAACGCCACCACCCGGTTGACCAGCTCGCCCTCGGCGTCGACGGGCAGCAGTGGGCGCAGGGCGTCGGCGAAGGCGGACACCGCGGCCCGGTGGGCGCCGGGGGAGTGCGGGTCGCCGGCCATCGCCGGGCGCACCCGCTCGACCAGGCGGTCGCCGTCGGACCCCAGCACGTCGGCCAGCTCCGCGTGCCGGTCGGTGTAGGCGGCCATGGAACCGCGCGCGACCAGGGAGCCGGCCGCCGGGGCGCACAGGACGCCGACCGCCCACCCGTCCCCGGTCAGGACGGTCGTGGACAGCCCGGAGGCGACCCCGTAGAAGCGGGCGTAGCCGGAGGCCACGACGAGCAGGGCCACCGGGTACTGCAGCACCTTCTGCGGAGCCTCCCGGCCGGGCGGCACCGACCACACCGGGATCCAGAACCGCTGCACCAGCCCCTCGAAGCCGGGGTCGGGGTCGTACCGGTGGATGACGTGCGAGGCGTCGTCCGGGTCCCTGAGGTGGGCCCGCTCGATCCGGTCGCTGTCGGCTTTCATCAAGACCCATCCTGACCCGGCTGCCTACGGTGCGGGCATGACCACCACCGCCGCCCTGTACGAGTCCGTGAACCGACCGCTGAGCGCCGTCCTCGACGCCGTACCGCAGGACGCGTGGGGGGAGGACTCGCCGTGCGCCGGCTGGACGGCGCGCGACGTCGTCCGCCACCTGGTCACCACCCAGCGCGAGTTCCTCGCCCGGCACGGCGTCGACCTGGGGGAGGAGCCGGACGTCGACGGAGACCCCTCCGCCGCCTGGCGGGAGCACGCCCGGCGGGTGCTCGCGGCGGTGTCCGACGAGGCCGTCGCCGGGCGCGGGTTCGACGGGTTCTTCGGCCCGACGACGGTGGGTGCGGCGCTCGAGCAGTTCTACGTGTGGGACATGGTGGTGCACCGCTGGGACGTGGCGCGGGCGACCGGCGGGGACACCGGCCTCTCCGAGGCCGAGCTCGACCGGGTGGAGCGCGGGGCCGACGCCTTCGGCGAGGCCCTCTACTCGGAGGGCGTATGCCGGCCGGCGGTCGAGGCACCCGCCGGGGCGGACCGGGCGGTGCGCACGCTCGCCCGGCTCGGGCGGGGCTGAGGGGCTGCTCAGCGCAGGTGCGTGGCCAGCCGCACCGTGACGCCGCAGGCGTCCTGGGTGATGTCGACGTGGTCGCACAGCTGGCGGGCCAGCCAGAGGCCCATGCCCCCGCGGGAGAGGTCCTCGCCGTGTGCGGGGCCGTAGCCGGCGAAGGGGTCGTCGAAGCCGGGCCCGCGGTCGCGGATGCGGCAGACCACGGTGCCCTCCGACGCCCACAGGCTCAGGTCCACCGGCGGGCCGCCGTGCCGCGCCGCGTTGGAGAGCATCTCGTCGGTCGCCAGGAGGAAGTCGTCGACCAGGTCGCGGTGGCCGCGCACCGTGGCCAGCTCGGCGGCGACGGCGTGCCGCAGCGCGATGAAGTCGGCGACGTCGCGCACGTCCAGCCGCGGGGGCGTCTCCTCCAGCGGCTCCGGCAGCACGGGGAGCTCCCGCAGGTACCGCGCGGGCTCGACGAAGTCCGGGTTGGGTGCGTAGCCCGTGGCGGTCGCGAGCACCGGGTGGGTGGCCAGGGCGGCGGCCAGCACCGGGTCGGGCAGCTGCTGGGTGTCGAAGACGCAGGTCCCCGAGATCGGCCAGGGGGACAACGCCTCGTTGAGGACCGCCTCGTAGCGCTGCCACTCCAACCGGTCCCGCTCGGTGCGCCCGAAGTCGATCTCGCCCACGACGCGGATCCGGGCCGCCCCCTCGGCCACGAAGCGGTCGGCGAGCCGGCGGAACGCGGTGATCGCCGTCGCGGTGCGCCGGTCGTAGGTGTCGGCCCGCGGGACCAGGTGCACGCCGGGGGCCGCGTCCACCGCCTCGAGGAGGGCGTCGGCGGTACGGGTCCCGGTGGCGAGGACGACCGGCTCACCGGCGGCCAGGCCGTCCTGGACGAACGGCGCGGCGGCCGTGACCAGCTCGTCCAGCGAGTCGTAGAGGAGGGCGGCGTGCGTGTAGGCGTCGGCCGGGCCGTCCCCCGTGCGCGCCGCGGTGTCCACTGCCGCCCCTCTCCGAGCCTCGACCGTCCGGTATCCGCCCACGGTAGCCAGGGTCGCGGCTGCCCCGCCCGGTGACACCGGGCGACGCCGGACACCCCCGGGGCGATTGCCGGGGGACGGCGGCCCCCTCATGCTGCGGGGAGCGGCTCGGGAGCGGAGATCGGGATGGACCCCTCGCTGGTGCTGGCCGACGCGGCGGAGAACCTGTACCCGGCGCGGATGCAGATGGCGGTGTCGCTCGGCTGGCACATCGTCTTCGCCTGCTTCGGCATCGCCTTCCCGCTGCTCACCGTGGTCACCGAGTGGCGTGGGCACCGGCGGGGCGACGCGGACCTCCTCGGCCTGGCGCGCACCTGGGCCCGGGCGATGGGCGTGCTGTTCGCCGCCGGCGCGGTGTCGGGGACGCTGCTGTCGTTCGAGATGGGCATCCTCTGGCCGGTCCTCATGGACCGCTTCGGCGAGGTCTACGGCTTCCCGTTCGTGCTGGAGGGTTTCGCCTTCTTCATCGAGGCGATCTTCGTGGGCGTCTACCTGTTCGGCTGGGACCGGCTCTCGCCGCGGGCGCACGTGCTGAGCGCGGTGCCGATGATCGTCTCCGGCATGGCCGGCGCCTTCTTCGTCGTGGCCGCGAACGCGTGGATGAACAACCCCACCGGGTTCCGGCTGGACGAGGAGGGGCAGGTGGTCGACGGCCGGCCGTGGGCGGCGATGTTCGGGCCGTCGACCTGGCCGCAGGTCACGCACATGCTGCTGGCCGCCTACATGGTCACCGGCTTCACCGTCGCCTCGGTCTACGCCGTCGGGATGCTGCGCGGCCGCCGCGAGCGCCGGCACCGCATGGGTCTGCTGATCCCGCTCGCCGTCGCCGCGGTCCTCACGCCGGTCCAGATCGGGGTCGGGGACTGGATCGCCAACGTCGTCGCCGACAACCAGCCGGCCAAGCTGGCGGCGATGGAGGCCCAGTTCGAGACGAGGGCCGGCGCCCCGCTCTCGGTCGGCGGTCTCTACGTCGACGGCGAGCTGCGCTGGGCACTGGAGATCCCGAACGGGCTGTCGCTGCTGGTGCACCACGACCCCGACGGCGTCGTCCTCGGGCTGGAGGAGTTCCCGGCGGACGAGCGGCCGCCGGTGAACGTGGTGCACCTGGCCTTCGACGTCATGGTGTCCCTCGGCTTCCCGCTGCTGCTCGTGGCGGCCTGGTCCGGCTGGAGCTGGTGGCGGCGCCGGCGCCTGCCGGAGACCCCGTGGTTCCTGCGGGCGGTCGCGGTGTCCGGAGCGGCCGCCGTCGTGGCCATGGAGGCCGGCTGGATCGTCACCGAGGTGGGCCGCCAGCCCTGGATCGTGTACGGCGTGCTGCGCACCGCCGACGCGGTCAGCCCGGCGCCCGGCCTGTTCGCGGGGTTCTACGCCGTGGTGGCGGTCTACCTGGTGCTCACCGTGCTGACCGCCGTCGTGCTCCGGCGGCTGGCGCACCGCGCCGACACCCCCGCGCCGCAGGAGGCCGACGCCCGGCCACCGGATCCGCACAGCGGTGAGGTGGCCCTGCGATGACGATCGCGGAGGCGGTGCTCAGCACCATGTTCGTCGGCCTGGTCGCCTACGGCCTCTTCGGCGGAGCGGACTTCGGCGCCGGCATCTGGGACCTGCTGGCCGGGGGCACCCGGCGCGGCGCCCCTCAGCGGGACCTCATCGAGCGGTCCATCGCGCCGATCTGGGAGGCCAACCACGTCTGGCTGGTCTTCGTGCTCGTCGTCCTGTGGACGGCGTTCTCCGGGGCGTTCGCCGCCGTGGTGAGCACCCTCTACATCCCGCTGACCCTGGCCGCGTTCGGGATGATCGCCCGCGGGTCGGCGTTCGCCTTCCGCAAGAGCGTCACCACGCTCGGCCTGCGCCGGGCCCTGGGCGCCGGGTTCGCGTTCTCCTCCCTGGTGACCCCGTACTTCCTGGGCGCCGTGGTCGGTGGGGTGGCCTCGGGGCGGGTGCCGGCCGGCATCGCGGCCGGGGACGTGGTGACCAGCTGGGTGAACCCGACCTCGGTGCTGGGCGGCGTCCTCGCGGTGCTGGTCTGTGCCTACCTGGCCGCGGTGTTCCTCTGCGCGGACGCCCGTCGCGAGGGGGCCGACGACCTGGCCGCCGCGTTCCGGCTGCGCGCGCTGGGGACGGCGGCGCTGACCGGCCTGACCGGCATCGCCGGGATGTTCGTGCTCCGGGCGGACGCGCCCGTGCTGTTCGAGGGCCTCACCGGCCGGGCGCTCCCCGTCGTCGTCGTGTCGGTGCTGGCCGGGCTGGCCGCGCTCGGGCTGCTGGCGACGCGGCGCTACGTGCCCGCGCGGGCCGCCTCGGCCCTGGCCGTCACGGCGATCCTCGTCGGCTGGGCGGTCGCCCAGTACCCGTACGTGCTGCTGCCGGAGCTGACGATCGAGGAGGCCGCGCGCGGCCGGGCGACGCTCGTGGCGGTGCTCGTCGCGCTGCTCGGAGGGGCGCTGGTCCTGCTGCCGGCGCTGGCCTACCTCTACGTGCTGTTCCAGCGGCCCGCCCGCCAGGATTAGCCGGCGCCCGGACGGGACAGGAAGGGCCGGGCTGTCCGGACCGGCTGCGAGGTCGCAACCCGCCGGTCCCGCCCCCGTGGCGGGCCGACCTGGTGCACCAGCCGCTCGACCGCGGCGGCCCGGCCCCCGGCGATGAGTTCGGCGCCGCCCGGCCGTCTGCCCGGTGTGACCCGCCCCGGAGCCTCCGCCGTCGCCCGCCGTCGTCCCCGCGTCGCCCACCTCGACGACGTCCGGGACGAGCGGCTGTCCCTCGCCGACCTGCTCGACACCCTCTCCGCCGAGGAGTGGGCCACGCCGTCGCTGTGCGCGGGGTGGACGGTGCACGACGTCGTCGCGCACCTCACCCTGTCGCCGCAGCAGCGGATCTGGCCGACGCTGGTGCGCGTGGCCCGGACCCGGGGCGACTTCGACCGGGCGGAGGCGGAGTGGGCGCGCGAGCGCGCCGCCCGTTACCGGCCCGCCGAGCTCGTCGGGCAGCTGCGCGCGACCGCCGGGGTGGACTCCCGGCTGCGGCTGAGCGGTCCGCTGGACCCGCTGGTCGACATCCTGGTGCACGGCCAGGACGTCGCCCGGCCGCTGTGCCGGCCCCGCGAGGTGCCGGCCCGGCGGGCGCTGCCCGCGCTGCGGCACGTGTGGTCCAGCGCCTTCTACCGCCGGCCCGACCGGCGCTTCCGCGGCCTCCGGCTGGTCGCCACGGACGCGGACTGGTCGGCGGGGGAGGGCTCTCGGGAGGTCCGCGGTCCGGTCGGGGACCTGTTGCTGCTGGCCACCAACCGCCCGGCCGCGCTGCCGGGGCTCACCGGCCCGGGCGTGGCGGAGGCCGCCGCCCGGCTGGCGTGAGTCTCAGCGCGCCGGCGTCGCGGCGGCCGCGGGCGCGAGCACCCGGCCGACGACCACCACGCCGACCCCGGCGAGGACGACGGTCAGCAGGGCCACCCGCAGGCTGCTGGCGTCGGCCAGCACGCCGACCAGCGGCGGGGAGAGCAGGAAGCCGATCCGCAGCAGCCAGTTGATCACCGTCAGCCCCAGGCCGGCGGGCAGCCCGGGGAGCTCGTCGGCGGCGGCGTACACGGCCGGCACCAGCGTCGCCACCCCCAGGCCGGCCAGGGCGAACCCGACCAGCGCGGTCGGGAGGGACGGGAACGCCAGCGCCCCGCCCATCCCGGCGGCGATGAGCGCCCCACCCAGCCGCGCCACCCGGCGCTGCCCGAACCGGTCGACGACGCGGTCGCCGGTGAGCCGCCCGACGGTCATCGCCACGGAGAGGGCCACGAACCCGAGACCGGCCGCGGCCGCGCCGGCCCCCAGCTCGCCGCGCAGGTAGAGCGCGCTCCAGGACGAGCCCGCGTCCTCGACGAAGGCGCCGCACGCCGCCAGCACGCCCAGCGCCGCGAGGGCCGGGAGGGCGTCGCGGCGGCGGAGGCGCCGGCCGTCCACGTGGGTGGCCGGCGGCGTCCGGTCGTCGTCGTCCGGGCCCGGCAGCAGCGCCCGGTACCCGAGCAGCGCCAGGGCGGCCGACACCACCGCCGACCCGGCGAGGTGCACGCCCAGGGGGATGCCCAGCCCGGCCGCGGCCGAGCCGAGCAGGCCGCCCGCGACCGCGCCGATGCTCCAGACGCCGTGGAAGGCGTTGAGGATCGACCGGTCGTAGCGGCGCTGCACCCGCAGACCGTGGGCGTTCTGCGCCACGTCGACGACGGCGTCCAGCGCGCCGGCGACGAGCAGCACGGCGGCCAGCGCCGGCCAGGAGGGAGCGACGGCGGTCCCGGCGACGGCGGCGGCGAGCAGCACCAGCCCGCCGGACGCCACCCGGCCGGAGCCGAGCCGGCGGATCAGCCACGCCGAGGAGAGCGCGGCCAGCAGGGCGCCGAGCGGCAGCGCCGCCAGCGCCGCGCCCAGGGAGCCGTTGGAGAGCCCGAGCCGCTCCTTGACCTCGGGCAACCGCGGCACGAGGTTGGCGTAGAGGACGGCGTTGAGGAAGAAGCACAGGCCGACGGCCAGGCGCGCCCGGCGCAGCGCCGGATCGGCCGACTCCGGGCGGCGCACGCCGAGCCCGCTCACCGCCCGAGGTGCGCGCGGATCGCCGCGACGACCATGCGGTGGTCGTCGAGCTGGGGCAGCCCGGAGACGACGACGGCGCCGACCGGGCCCACCGACCGGACGAGGACGGGGAAGGCGCCGCCGTGCGCGGCGTACCGCGAGGGGTCGAGGCCGAACTCCTCCTCGAACGTGGTGCCGCGTTCGATCGAGGCCTGCCGCACGTAGAGGCTGCTGTGGCCGAAGCGGTGCACCACCCGCGTCTTGCGCTCGATCCACTCGTCGTTGTCGGGGGTCGCGCCGGGAAGGGCCGCGGAGAACAGCCGGTGGCCGTTGCGGACGACCGCGACCGCGACCGGTGCGTCGGCCCGGCGGGCGGCCGCGACGAGGGCCGAGCCGAGGTCCCAGGCGTCGTCGTTGGTGAAGCTGGTGAACTGCAGGTCCTGCTCCTCGGCGGCGAGCTCGGCGAGCGGGGGGAAGGCGTCGGCCATGCGCCCTTCCTACCCGGGCGGTCCGACCGACTGTCGGCGCGCCCAACGGGTAGGGCTGGGAGCACGGAGCGGGCAGGGGTGGGCCATGGGCATGACCGAACGGCTGGACCGGTACCAGCGGCGCCACCCGGGCGCCGGCTTCCCCATCGCGGTGCTCTACAAGTTCCTCGACGACGACGGCCACTTCCTCGCCGCCCTCATCACCTACTACGGCTTCCTCGCGCTGTTCCCGGTGCTGCTCCTGCTGGCCACCGTCCTCGGCCTGGTGCTGGCCGGGAACCCGGAGCTCCAGGCACAGCTGCTGGACTCCGCGCTGGCCGAGTTCCCCGTCATCGGCGAGCAGCTGGGCACGCCCGAGCGGCTCGGCGGCGGCTTCACCGGCGTGGTGGTCGGCGGTCTCGTCGCGCTCTACGGCGCGCTGGGGCTGGGGCAGGCGATGCAGCACACCATGAACACCGTCTGGTCCGTGCCCCGGCACAGCCGCCCCGACCCGCTCACCTCCCGGGGACGCAGCCTGCTGCTGCTGTGCACCCTCGGCGTGCTGGTGCTGGCCAGCACGGTGCTCTCCGCGGTGGGCAGCGGCGCGGCCGCCTACGGCGGTGGCTTCAGCGGGCTCCTGCACGTGCTGATCACCGTCGTCTCGGTGCTGGTGAACGCCGCGGTCTTCGTGCTCGGCTTCCGGATCACCACCGCCCGCCGGCTCACCGCCCGGCAGGTGCTCCCGGGCGCGCTGGGCGCGGCCGTGCTGTGGCAGCTGCTCCAGTCCTTCGGCGGGGTCTACGTCGCCCGGGTGGTGGCCAACGCCAGCGCCGTCGACGCGGTGTTCGCCCTGGTCCTGGGTCTGATCGCCTTCATCTACCTGGCCTCGACCGCGCTCGTGCTCTGCGCCGAGGTGAACGTCGTCCGCGTCGACCGGCTGCACCCGCGGGCGCTGCTCACCCCGTTCGTCGACCACGACGACCTCACCGAGGGTGACGAGCGGGTCTACTCCGGGGCGGCCCGCGCCCAGCGGGCGGTGCGGCACCAGCGGGTCGACGTCTCGTTCGAGGGGAGGACGGGCGACGCGGACGAGCCGGCCGGCGAGGGGCCCGCGGACGAGGGTGCCGGCGCCGTCGACGAGTCCGGGCCGCGGCGGTGAGCCCGCCCTGGCTCAGACGAAGGTCACGCCGCCGTCGACGACGACCGTCTGCCCGGTGATGAAGCCGCTGTCGCGGGAGCACAGGAACGAGACGGCCGGGCAGAGGTCGCCCGGGACCATGCCGCGCGGCACCGCCCGTCCCTGCGCGGCGGTGGCCACGTAGGACGGGTCGTTGAGGGTGAACGTCGCCTCGGTCTCCACCAGCCCCGGCGCGATCGCGTTCACCGTGATCCCGTCGCGGCCCACCTCGCGGGCCACGCTGCGGGTCAGGGCGATGACCGCGCCCTTGGAGGCGGTGTAGTGCGCGAACCAGGGCACGCCCATGTGCACCGTCGCGGAGGCGATGTTGACGATCCGGCCGTGGCCCTGCGCCTTCATCGCGGGGTGGACCGCGCGCATGCCCAGCCACACCCCGCGGGCGTTGACGGCCAGGACCCGGTCCCACTCGGTGACGGAGATCTCGGTGAACGGGACCTTGGCACCCAGCCCCTGGTAGACCGCCGCGTTGTTGACCAGCGCGTCGACCCGGCCGTGCTGCTCGAGGACGGCGGCGACCAGGCGGGTCCAGGTGGCCTCGTCGCTCACGTCGGTCGGCACGGCGCTCACCGCCCGGCCCTCGGCGGTCAGCTCCTCGACCAGCGGCGCCGCGTCGACGACGTCGGCCACGACGACGGCCGCCCCCTGCCGCGCGAGGGAGCGGGACAGCTCGGCGCCGATGCCGCGGGCGCCGCCGGTGACCACGACCACCGTGCCCGGCTCGACGGTGTTCACCGGTGCCATTCCGCGCGCTGCCCCGCGGCCGCGCCGTCCCGCGCCAGGGCCGCCCGGACCGAGGGGACCACCTCGTCGCGGAACAGCCGCACCGAGTCGAGGACCGGCGCCAGCTCCAGCGACCCCCAGGCGAAGGCGCCGGCGAGGTGGTTGATCTCGCCGATCGACACCGCCTCGGTCACCTGGGCGGCGACCGTCTCCGGCGACCCGACGAACAGCTTGCGCTCGGCGACGAGCCGGTCGAAGTCCACCGGCCCGGTGAAGCGCTCGTCGCCGGCCTTGCGCCACAGGTGCGTGAAGCTCGCGTGGTGGTCGGCGAACGCCGGCCGTGCGAGCGCCAGCGCCTCGTCGTCCGTCGGGGCGACCAGCACGTGGCGCAGCATGCCGAACCGCGGCGTCCGGCCCGGCAGCGCGTACCGGACCCCGCCCCGGGCGGCCGACTCGCGGTACCGCGCGGCGAACACCCGGCTCTGCTCGCGGACGACCTCCAGCGGCGGCGAGGTGAAGGCGAACCCGAACAGGACGTTGTAGCCCTCGTCCCCGAGCCGCGGGATCGAGGCGGCGTTCGACGTCGGGTACCACAGCGGCGGGTGCGGCCGCTGGACGACCGGCACCTGCAGCTCCACCGGCTCCGCCGCCGACCCGCTCGACGACGGCCGGCGGAACACCCCGGTCTCCAGCGCCGCCACCACCGCGGGGAAGAACTCCTCGAACCGCTGCGCGGTGTCCTCCCTCGTCAGCCCGTACATGGCCGCCTCGATCGGCGAGGAGCCCTTGCCGACGCCGACGTCGAGCCGGCCGTGGCTGAGCTGGTCGAGCATGCAGATCTCCTGCACCAGCCGCAGCGGGTCGTAGAGCGGGACGATGAACGTCGTCGGCGCGAGCCGGATCCGCTCGGTGACCCGCGCCGCGGCCGCGAGGAACACCGCCGGCGAGGGGGAGAGCCCCAGCGGCGTGCCGTGGTGCTCGGCCAGGTGGTAGGTGCTGAAGCCGCCGCCGCGGTCGGCCTCGGCGAGCACCCGCAGCCGGTCGTCGTAGACCTCCGCCACCGACCGTCCCGGGCGGGCGTCCACCCAGTCGAAGAGCCCGAACTCCAGGTCCACCCCGTCGCTCACGACCGCTCCTCCGCTCCTGGGGCGGCGTGCTGCGGGGTCGGTCGGTGCATGCGGTCCTCCTCGTCGGGGCCGGCGGGCGGCCCGCCCAGTCAGCCGCAGCCGCCGCCGTCCGGCAACCGCGCCGGGGGAGCTCGCCGCCCTGGCCGCCGGCACCGGCGCGAACCGCGGAGGTGACCTGGGTCTCCGTTTGACGGCGCCGGACGACGGCGGGAGGCTGCGGTCGTACCGAAGCCGGAGACCACGGTCACATCCAGGGACCGCCTCCGACCTGGCACGATTCGGCGGGACGCCCGTCGCTGGAGGAGGCTCCGTGACAGCCACACAACCCCGCCCGACGCGGGCAGGGGACAAGCTGGAGGGCCGGGTCGCGTTCGTGACCGGCGGCACCCGGGGGATCGGCGCGGCGATCTGCCGCAGCTTCGCGGGGCAGGGCGCGGCGATCGCGGCCGGCTACAGCGGCAACCAGCAGGCCGCCGAGCAGTTCTGCAAGGACATCGGCTCCAGCCACCCGGACAGCCGCACGACGGTCCACCGGGGCGACATCGGGTCGGCCGAGGACTGCCGGCGCACCATCGCCGAGGTGATCGAGCAGCACGGCCGGCTCGACATCCTGGTCAACAACGCCGGCATCACCGCCGACAAGACCGTCCTCAAGATGACCGACGACGACTGGCGCCGGGTCATCGACGTCAACCTGTCCGGGGCCTTCTACCTCTCGCAGGCGGCGCTGGAGCACATGCTCGACCGCGGCACCGGGCGGATCGTCATGGTCTCCTCGGTCATCGGCGAGACCGGCGGCATCGGTCAGGCCAACTACTCGTCGGCCAAGGCCGGCCTGTTCGGGCTGACGAAGACCCTCGCCCGCGAGGCCGCGATGCAGGTCCAGCGGAAGGGTCTCACCGACGGCATCGGCGTCACGATCAACGCCGTCACCCCGGGATACACGGCGACCGAGATGCTCGAGACCGTTCCCGAGAAGGTGCTCGACGGCCTGAAGGCCAGGATCCCGCTGGGCCGGCTCGGCCTGCCGGAGGAGGTGGCCCGGGTGGTGCACTTCCTGTCCGCGGACGCCTCCGGCTACATCACCGGCCAGGTCTGGGGCGTCAACGGGGGCCTGGACATGTAGCCGGGCCGGGCGCCGTCTCGCCGACGGCAGCCCCGCCGACCGAACCGACTCAGGAGGGGTGCCCCCAGGTGTTCAGCCGCATCGCCGTCGTCAACCGGGGCGAGCCCGCCATGCGGCTCGTCCGTGCCGTCCGGGAGCTCGATGCCGAGCACGGGACACGGACCCGGGTGATCGCCCTCTACACCGAGGCCGAGCGGCGGGCAGGTTTCGTGCGCGCCGCCGACGAGGGCGTCCTGCTGCGCGAGACCGGCGCCGGCAACCCCTACCTCGACCACCAGGAACTGGCCCGGGCGCTGCGCACCAGCGGCGCCGACGCGGCGTGGGTCGGCTGGGGCTTCGTCGCCGAGGACCCGGCGTTCGCCGAGCTGTGCGCCGAGCTCGGCGTCACCTTCATCGGTCCGCCCCCGGAGTCGATGCGGCTGCTCGGGGCCAAGATCGAGGCCAAGGTGCTGGCCGAGAAGACCGGCGTGCCGGTGGCTCCGTGGAGCGGCGGTGCGGTCGAGACGCTGGACGACGGCCGCCGGCACGCGAGCACCATCGGCTACCCGCTGATCGTCAAGGCGCGCAGCGGCGGCGGTGGCCGCGGGATCCGCGTGGTCCGGTCCGAGGCGGAGCTGGAGGAGGCGCTCACCCGCACCCAGGGCGAGGCGCAGCGCACCTTCGGCGACCCGGTCGTGTTCATGGAGCGGCTGGTCGAGGGCGGCCGGCACGTCGAGGTGCAGGTCATCGCCGACCAGCACGGCACGGTGTGGGCTCCGGGCGTGCGGGACTGCTCGGTGCAGCGCCGCAACCAGAAGGTGCTGGAGGAGTCGAGCTCGCCGGCGCTGCGACCGGAGCAGTCGGCCGCGCTGAAGTCGTCGGCGACGGCGCTGGTCAAGGCGGCCGGCTACGTCGGGGCCGGCACGGTGGAGTTCCTCTACCAGCCGGAGGAGGAGCTGTTCACCTTCCTCGAGGTGAACACCCGGCTGCAGGTCGAGCACCCGGTGACCGAGGAGGTCACCGGCCTGGACATCGTCAAGCTGCAGCTGCACGTCGCCGCCGGTGGCCGGCTCGAGGGCGAGCCGCCGCAGGAGAACGGCCACGCGATCGAGGTGCGGCTCAACGCCGAGGACGCCGAGGCCGGCTTCGCCCCCGCGCCCGGCCGGGTGGAGCTGATGCGGCTGCCCACCGGTCCGGGGATCCGGGTGGACACGGGCATCGGCGTCGGCGACGTCATCCCGCCGGCCTACGACTCGATGGTCGCCAAGGTGATCGCCTGGGGCCGGGACCGGCCCGAGGCGCTGGCCCGGCTGCGCTGCGCCCTGCGGGAGACCACCGTCGTCCTCAGCGGCGGCACCACGACCAAGTCCTTCCTGATCGACCTGCTCGACCGTCCCGAGGTCGTCTCCGGCACCGCCGACACCGGCTGGCTGGACCGGACCGGGACCACCGGCGCGACCGAGCCCGCCGAGACGGCGTGGGTCGCCCTGGCGCAGGTGGCCATCGACGTCTCCGACGCCGACGAGTCCTGGGAGCGGGCGGCCTTCCTGGCCTCGGCGCGCGGCGGTCGGCCGCGGGCACCGCACGAGGTCGGCCGCACCCTGGAGCTCGGCTACCGCGGCCAGGTCTACCGGCTGTCGGTCGCGCGGCTCGGCGGGGACCACTACCGCGTCGGGCTCGAGGGCCGGCACGTCGACGTCGAGGTGGACCGCCTCGGTCCGCTGGAGAGCCGGCTGCGGATCGGCGACCGGCGGTTCACCGTCGTGTCGGTGACCGCGCCCGGCTCGCACCTGGTCGAGGTGGACGGGGTCACCCACCGGGTCGGCCGGGACGCCGGCGGCACGGTGCGCGCCCCCGCGCCCGCGGTGGTCGTCGCCCTCCGTGTCCAGGCGGGGGAGGACGTCGAGGCCGGCCAGACGGTCGCCGTTCTCGAGAGCATGAAGATGGAGACCGCCGTGCACGCGCCCTTCGCCGGGCGGGTGCGCGAGGTGCTGGCCGCGGTCAACGCGCAGGTCGACGCCGGCGCCGGGCTGCTCAGCCTGGACCGCGCCACCGAGGACGTCGCCGAGGTCACCGGCGAGCGGGTGACCTTCCCCGAGGGGGACGCCGTCGCGCGCGGGGGCGAGCCGCGGGAGCGCGCGCTGGACCTGCTCGGTGCGCTCCAGGCGCTGATCACCGGCTACGACGTCAGCCGCGGGCACGCCCGCCAGCTGGTCGAGGAGTACGGCCGGGTGCGCGGCGAGCTGCCGGTGGACGACCCCGACCTGCTGCACCGCGAGCTGGAGGTGCTCACCACCTTCGCCGACCTCGCCGAGCTGTCCCGCAACCGGCCGGCCAGCGAGGAGGAGGAGGCCGACGCGCAGGTGCACAGCCCGCGCGAGTACTTCCACGCCTACCTGCACTCGCTGGACGTCGAGCGCGAGGGGCTGCCGGAGAGCTTCCGCGGCCGACTGGGCCGCGGCCTGCGGCACTACGGGGTCGAGGACCTGGAGCCCGGCCCGGCCCTCCAGGAGGCGGTGCACCGGATCTTCCTGGCCCAGCAGCGGATCAACGACCAGCTGCCCTCGGTCCTCGCGCTGCTGGACCGCTGGCTGACCGCGCAGGCGATGCCGCCGGACCCGCTGCGGTCGGAGGTGGGGGAGGTGCTCGACCGGCTGGTCGTCGCCACCCAGCTGCGCTACCCCGCCGTCGGCGACCTGGCCCGCGCCGTCCGGTTCCGCCACTTCGAGGAGCCGGTGGTCCGCCAGGCGCGCCAGGAGGTGCTCGACGAGGCCGACCGGCTGCTCGCCGACGTCGAGGCCGCCGGAGCGCCCGGCCAGGGGATGGACCGGATCGAGGCGCTGGTCGCCAGCCCGGAGCCGCTCATCAGCCTGCTGGCCCAGCGGTTCGGTCGCGCCACCACCGTCCCGGACCCGGTGCTCGAGGTGCTGACCCGCCGCTACTACCGCAGCCGCGACCTGCAGGGCGTGCGCACCTTCCTGGTCGACGGGCTGTCCTGCGTGGCCGCCGACTACGAGCTGGCCGGCGCCCATCTGCACCTGCTCGCGGTCATGCTGGAGCGGTCGGACCTGCCGGCCGCCCTGGAGCCCCTGACCGCGACCGTCGCCGGCGTCGCCGACCCGGCCAACCTGGTGGTGGACCTCTACCTCTCCTGGCCGGACCGCCCGGCCGACCCCGATGCGGTCTCCGAGGAGCTGCGCGGGCTGCTGGAGGGCGCCCCGCTGCTGTGCAGCGGGCGCCGGGTCACGGTGAGCGTCTGCACCCCCGACGGCGACATCGAGACGGTCACCTTCCGGCCCACCGGGGACGGCGGGCTGGCCGAGGAGCGGATCATCCGCGGGCTGCACCCGCTGACCGCCCAGCGGCTCAACATGTGGCGGCTCAAGAACTTCGACGGTGAGCGGCTGCCCTCGCCCGAGGACACCTTCCTGCTGCACGTGCGGGCCAAGGAGAACCCGGCCGACGAGCGGCTGATCGCGATGGCCGAGGTCCGGGACGTGACCCCCGTGCGCGACCCGTCCGGCGAGGTGGTCGGCTACCCGACCTTCGAGCGGCAGCTGACCGCCTGCCTGGAGGGGCTGCGCCGCGCCCAGGCCGAGCGCCCGTCACGCCGGCGGCTGGAGCACAACCGGATCTTCCTCTACGCCTGGCCCTCCATCGAGGTGCCGCTGGCGCAGCTGGCCGGCTTCGCCGCGTCCGCCGCGCCGCTGACCGTGGGCGCCGGTCTGGAGGAGGTCGTGCTGCTCGCGCGGCTGCAGGAGCAGGAGAGCGGGCCGCCGCGGGAGGTGGCGCTGCGCTTCTCGCACCAGCCGGGCACCGGCGTGCAGATGCGGGTCACCGACCGTCCCACCGAGCCGATGCGGCCGCTGGACGCCTACACCGAGAAGGTGCTCCGCTCCCGCGCCCGCGGCACCGTCTACCCGTACGAGCTGGCCTCGTTGCTGGCCGGGCCGCGCGGCACCTTCGTCGAGCACGACCTCGACGACACCGGCCGGCTGGTCCCGGTGGACCGCGCCCCGGGCAACAACAAGGCGGGCCTCGTCGCCGGTGTGGTGAGCACGCCGACCGAGCGCTACCCGGAGGGCGTCACCCGG
Source organism: Geodermatophilus sp. CPCC 205761 (assembly GCF_051383655.1). Taxonomy (NCBI): domain Bacteria; kingdom Bacillati; phylum Actinomycetota; class Actinomycetes; order Geodermatophilales; family Geodermatophilaceae; genus Geodermatophilus; species Geodermatophilus sp. CPCC 205761. The sequence goes on along the minus strand of NZ_JALPKQ010000031.1, from coordinate 38,421 downwards.
GTGGTGCTCATGGGCGACCCCACGAAGCAGCTGGGCACCGTCTCCGAGCCCGAGTGCCACCGCGTCGTCGCCGCCCTCGACCTCGCCGAGGAGCGCGGCATCCCGGTCGAGTGGTTCGCGCTCTCCTCCGGTGCGCGCATCTCGATGGACAGCGGCACCGAGAACATGGACTGGGTCTCCCGCGCGCTGCGCCGGATCATCGAGTTCACCCAGGCCGGCGGCGAGATCAACGTCGTCGTCGCGGGCATCAACGTCGGGGCGCAGCCGTACTGGAACGCCGAGGCCACGATGCTCATGCACACCAAGGGCATCCTGGTGATGACGCCGGACAGCGCGATGGTGCTCACCGGCAAGCACTCCCTCGACTACTCCGGCGGTGTCTCGGCCGAGGACAACTTCGGCATCGGCGGCTACGACCGGGTCATGGGTCCCAATGGGCAGGCGCAGTACTGGGCGCCCAACCTCACCGCGGCCCACGACCTGCTTGTCCAGCACTACGAGCACACCTACCGGGCGCCCGGGGAGCGGTGGGCCCGGCCGGCGCCGACCAGCGATCCCCGCGACCGCGACGTGCGGGACTTCCCGCACGAGCACCCGGCGAGCGACTTCACCACCGTCGGGGACATCTTCTCGCCGGTGACCAACCCCGACCGGAAGAAGCCCTTCGACATCCGGACGGTCATGCGCGCCGTCGCCGACGCCGACCACCCGACGCTGGAGCGGTGGGCCGGCATGGCCGACGCCGACACCTCGGTCGTCTTCGACGCCCACCTGGCCGGTCACCCGGTGACCATCCTGGGCATCGAGTCGCACCCGATCCCGCGGCGCGGCGCTTACCCGGCGGACGGACCGGACCAGTGGACGGCGGGCACGCTGTTCCCCAAGTCGTCGAAGAAGACCGCGCGGGCCATCAACGCCACCAGCGGCAACCGGCCGCTGGTCGTGCTGGCCAACCTGTCCGGCTTCGACGGCTCCCCGGAGTCGCTGCGCAACGTGCAGCTGGAGTACGGCGCCGAGATCGGCCGGGCGATGGTCAACTTCGACGGCCCGATCGTCTTCTGCGTGGTGTCCCGCTACCACGGCGGCGCCTTCGTGGTCTTCTCCGGCGTCCTCAACGAGAGCATCGAGGTGCTGGCCGTCGAGGGCTCGTACGCCTCCGTCCTCGGCGGTGCGCCCGCCGCCGCGGTCGTCTTCACCCGTGACGTCGACCAGCGCACCGCCAAGGACCCCCGCGTGCAGGAGCTGGAGGCCGCGATCGCCGCCGCCGAGGGAGTCGAGGCGGCCCACCTCCGGGTCGAGCTGGCCGCGCTGCGCGCCACCGTCCGCTCGGAGAAGTTGGGCGAGGTCGCCGCGGAGTTCGAGGCGATCCACAACATCGAACGGGCCCGGCAGGTGGGGTCCGTGCACGCGATCATCCCCGCCGCCGAGCTGCGCCCCCGCCTGATCGACGCCGTGGTGCGGGGGATCGAGCGCGCCGGCGGGTGACCGTCTGCGCACTGTCGAGAGGACCTGAAGTGAACGCGTTCGTCCTGAACCGGCACGGCCGCATGGTGTTCCCGTCCAACATCGTCCCGGAGCTGGACTTCTCGACGGTGGAGACGCTGGAGCAGCTCGACGACGTCATCCGGCGCGACTTCGAGACCAAGGCGCCGAGCGGCACCGACATCCTGGAGAAGGTCCGGACCGGCGGCTACGCCACGCGCTACGCGCTCATGCGCGACCTCGCGCTCAACCTGTTCTGGGCCAACCGCTTCTCGATCACCATGTACGAGAAGCGGCCCATGCGGTGGGCCGACGTCCCGCGCAACCGGCCCGACGTGTTCCTGCCGGTCGTGGAGCCGTGGGAGGAGGGGGAGACGAAGGTCGCCGCCGTGCAGGAGGCCTACCCGACCCTGCCGGCGCAGTGGGACGCCGAGGTCGAGGACCGCATCTTCGGCGTCCTGTTCGACGTCTTCGCCAACCGCAAGCACCACGCGACGACGCTGCCGGCGATCAAGCCGACGGTCGCGGAGTTCCTGGACAAGCCGGGCAGTCTCACCTTCCGGCTGCCGAGCTACGACCCCGACTACCCGGTCTACGACTACCGCGACATCCTCGACTGCGACGAGGACGTGCCCGAGCTGGAGTCGCTGCACCGCTGGGCCATGGTGCTGCACAACCAGTACCCCTGGGACCGCGCCCAGCTGGAGCTGGCCGACGCCGGCCAGCTCTCCGACGACGACTACGTCGTCGTGTTCACCCCCCGGGACAAGTCGGTCCGCGACTTCCTCCGCCGGCTCGACGACGGTGCCCAGCCCCGCGGGGCCGCGCAGCCGCGGGAGTCGCGCCAGCCGATCCGCCCCTACCGCGAGATCGACGTCCGCCGGGACTTCCGCGTCATGCCGCGCCTGGAGGCGCTGTCCGCGGTGCACGGCGACCAGGTCTGCAGCAACGACGACCTGATCCGGAACACCGCCTACAACTGGTCGCCGATGAGCGCCGAGGAGATCCTGACCAAGACCGGGATCGAGCAGCGCCGGTACAGCTCCGTCAGCCTCGAGGAGCTGGCGCTGCAGGCCGCGGAGGCTGCGCTGGCGAAGGCCGGCCGCGAACCGGAGGAGATCGGCGCGGTGCTCGTGTGCACCTGCACCAGCTCCCGGCTGATCCCGTCGCTGGCCACCTACCTCTGCGGTCAGCTGGGGATGTACCAGGTCGCCGCGGCCTACGACATCATCGCCGCCTGCGCCGGCATGCCCTACGGGCTGGCGGAGGCGACCCGGCTGCTCCAGGAGGTGGAGCGGCCGGTGCTCGTGGTCTGCGTGGAGAAGTTCTCCGACAAGATCGGGAACGTCCGCACCTCGCGGATGATCTTCGGGGACGGCGCGTCGGGGATGGTCGTCGGCGTCGCGCCCGACGGCGAGGAGCCCGACCTGCTGGTCATGAAGACCTACGCCAGCGGCCCGGCCAGCCAGGTCAACTCGATCCTGTGGCCGAACCCCGAGTTCGACAACAACATCACCGTCTTCGGCCCGGAGGTGAAGGCGCTGGCCGGCCGCTACCTCGCGCAGATGATCGAGGAGCTCTCGGCGCTGCCCGACCCCGACGGGCGGGCCGGCTCGCTCATGGAGAGCGTCGACCTGATCGTCCCGCACCAGGCCAACAAGACGATGGTCATCCAGCTGGCCGAGCGGGCCGGGCTGACCGCCGACCAGCTCTACTTCAACATCGAGCAGGTCGGCAACACCTCGTCGGCGAGCATCCCGCTGGCCATCCACGACGCGGTGCGCGACGGCGTCCTCTCCGAGCCGCAGCGGATCTTCGCGCCCGGCTTCGGCGCCGGCGCCGTCGCCGGCTACTCGATCATGCGCCTGGACCCCGCGGTGGTGGCGGTGCAGACGCCGTCCGCGCCCGGGGCCGCGGCCGAGCAGCCGAGCGTGCCCGGCGCCCCCGAGGCGCCGGGGGATCGGCCGGCGGCCTCCGACGACGTGCAGACCGCCTTCGGCTGACCCGCCGCGGGCCGACGGGGAGGAGTGGCGATGGCGGGCCGGCCGGCCGAGGGAGACACCGCCGACAACGAACGCCTGCTGGAGGACCACCGGGACGGCGCGCCCGTCCTGCCGTACCGGGCCCTGTGGGGCGTGCTCCTGCTGGGCTGGGTGGTCAGCTACGCCGACCGGACGGTGACCGGCCCGGTCATCGCCTGGATGATCGAGACCGAGTCGGGGTTCATCGGCGACGCCAGCAACCCGGCGACCGTCGGCGGCCTGGTCGGCTCGATGTTCTTCCTCGGTTACATGCTCACCCAGTACCCGGGCGGTCGGCTCGGGGACCGGTACGGCCACCGCGAGATGATCATCGTCTCGCTGCTGGCCGCGGCGGTGCTCACCGTCGTCTCCGGCCTGATGACCGGGCTGGTGGCGTTCGTCGCCGCGCGCGTGCTCACCGGCCTGGGCGAGGGCGTCTTCTACTCCAACGACCGCACGCTGATCATCAACCACACCCCGGTGGCCAAGCGCACCCTCGGCCTCGGCGTGGTGATCACCGGGCTGTCGATCGGCCTGACGCTCGGCATCGTCCTCACGCCGGTCCTCATCGACTGGGGCACGGCCCTGGGCCTGGGGGACGGCGCGTGGCGGATGCCGTTCTTCGTCTTCGCCGCCGGCACGTTCGTCGTCGTCACGATCGCCTTCGCGTTCTTCCGGGCCCGGCTCGGCGGGGCGATGCGGCTGGGCGCACCGTTCGCGCAGCTGGCGCTGTTCTCCGCGCCCACGTTCGTCGTCATCGTCGCGCTGTTCCTGCTGGCCGACAGCCTCGAGTGGCCCGAGTGGGCGACGGCGACCATCGCCTCGGTCATCGCGCTGGTCTACATCGCGGTCATCGTGCGCAGCGTCCAGCGCTCCGGCCGCGGTGCGGCCCTGCTGAACCGCAACATGTGGCTGATCTACGTCGCCTACATCGCGATCCTGTGGAACCTGTGGTTCTTCAGCTTCTGGTCGGTGCAGATCGTCCGGGAGGCGGCGGAGAGCAGCCTGCTCGCCGCCGCGCTCACCGCGGCCTTCAACGCGGGGGCGGGCATCCTCGGCTTCCCGGTCGGCGGCTGGCTGGCCGACCGCGCCATCCGGTCGGGCCGGGGGCGCAAGCCGCTGGCGCTGGTGTGCACCGCCGTCTACTCGGTGCTCGTCCTGGCCTTCGGCTGGAGCATCTCCGGCGGGCGGGAGCCCTCGCTGGCCCTGCTGGGCCTGCTGCTGTTCTGCTCCGGCGTGTTCTTCAACGCGCTGCAGCCGATCGTGCAGGGGATGACCGGTGACCTGGTCCCCGCGACCGAGCGCGGCGCGGCCTTCGGGATGCTCAACCTCGTCTCCGAGATCGGCGCCGTCCTCAGCCCGGTGGTCAGCGGCATCCTCCGCGACGCCACGGGCAGCTGGGCCAGCGGCGTGTACCTCGCCGCCGGGATCATGATCGTCTCCTTCTTCCTCTACGCGATGGTGCGAGAGGCGCCGGCGCACCACGAGGACCCCATCCCCGCCTGAGCCGTTCCCCTGGAGGACCCGATGTCGCACCCCGCCCAGCCCGGGGCGGCCACGCCCCACGCCGGCTTCCGGCACTTCCCGTCCAACGCCTGGTACGCCGCGGCGTGGGACCACGAGGTCGGCCGCAACCTGATGCCCAAGACCGTCGCCAACCGGCCGATCGTCTTCTACCGCACCGCCGGCGGCCGCGCCGTCGCCCTCGCCGACGCCTGCTGGCACCGCCTGGCGCCGCTGTCGATGGGCAAGCTGCGCGGCGACGACGAGGTCATGTGCGGTTACCACGGCATCTGCTACGACGCCGACGGCCGCGCCACCTTCATGCCGGCGCAGGAGACGATCAACCCCAGCGCCACCGTGCACTCCTACCCGGTGGTCGAGCGGCACCGCTACGTGTGGGTGTGGCCCGGCGACCCGGCGCTCGCCGACCCGGACCTCGTCCCCGACCTGCACATGAACGACCACCCCGAGTGGGCCGGCGACGGCAAGACGATCCACGTCAACTGCAGCTACCAGCTGATCATCGACAACCTCATGGACCTCACCCACGAGCAGTTCGTGCACGGGTCGAGCATCGGCCACGACGCGCTGTCGGAGTCCGACTTCGAGGTCACCCACGACGCCCGGACGGTGACGGTGACCAAGTGGATGCTCGGCATCGACGCGCCGCCGTTCTGGAAGCGCAACCTGCAGGACCGGTTCCCCGACTACGAGGGCCCGGTCGACCGCTGGCAGATCATCCACTACACCGCGCCGTCGACCGTGGCGATCGACGTCGGGGTGGCCAAAGCCGGCACCGGCGCCCCCGACGGCGACCGCAGCCAGGGCGTCACCGGCACGGTCATCAACACGATGACCCCGGAGACCGACAGCACCTGCTTCTACCTGTGGGCCTTCGCCCGCGACTGGTGCCTGGACAAGCAGGTCATCACCACCCGGCTGCGCGAGGGGGTGTCCGGCGTCTTCTTCGAGGACGAGGTGATGCTCGAGGCGCAGCAGCGCGGGATCGAGGCCAACCCCGGCTACGACTTCTACAACCTCAACATCGACGCCGGCAGCATGTGGACCCGTCGGATCGTGCAGCGGATGATCGACGCCGAGTCCGGCTCGGACGCGTCGCCGCCGAGCGAGACCTCCGGCGACGCCGCGGTGGCGATGGGCGCGGTGACCGGCGCGGCCAACGAGGCGCACCGCGAGGAGGGCACCGGGATGGCCGCCGAGGTGGCCGGCGGCATCGCCGGGCACCGCGAGCAGCCGACGGTGGGTCTCATGGGCCGCGGGCTGTAGGGCGGCGACGCCGATGGCCGCCACCAGCTCCAAGAAGTGGCGCCGGGCCCGGGTGCTCGACGTCTGCGAGGTCGCCCAGCACGTGCGCCAGGTGGTGCTCGAGCCCGAGTACATGGAGGCGCCGGCCCCGCCCGGCAGCCACATCGACATCGGCGTCTACGTCAACGGGCGCGCCGACGTCCGCTCGTACTCCGTCGTCGGGATGGGCGCCTACGGCACCGAGATCGTGCTCGGCGTGCAGCTGGCCCGGCAGAGCCGGGGCGGCTCGGCGTACGTGCACGCGCTGCGCCGCGGCCAGGACGTGTCGATCACCCAGCCGCTGCAGAACTTCCCGCTCAACTACGGCCGGCCCGGCTACGTGCTGGCGGCCGGCGGCATCGGCATCACCGCGCTGGTGGCCATGGGCAAGGCGCTCAAGGCGCGGGGCGCGGACTACCGCTTCGTCTACGGCGCGCGCTCCCGCGGGCTGATGGCCTTCGTCGACGAGCTGGCCGCCGAGCACGGTGACCGGCTCGAGCTGCGCGTCGACGACGAGGGGACGGGGCTGGACGTCGCCGACCTGGTGGCCGGCGTCCCCGCGGGCGGGGAGCTCTACGTCTGCGGTCCGACGCCCATGCTCGACGCGATCAAGTCGGCCTGGGCCACGGCCGGACGGCGCCCGGCGGACCTGCGGTTCGAGACGTTCGGCAGCAGCGGCCGGTTCGCCCCCGAGGCGTTCACCGTGCGCATCCCGCGGCTGGGCCTGGAGACCCTCGTCGCGCACGACGTCTCGATGCTCGAGGCCCTGGAGGCCTGCGGCGCGGACCTGATGTTCGACTGCCGCCGGGGGGAGTGCGGCCTCTGCCAGGTCAAGGTGATCGAGGTCGAGGGGGTCATCGACCACCGCGACGTCTTCCTCAGCCAGGAGCAGCACCAGGCCGGCGACCGGCTCCAGTGCTGCGTCTCGCGAGTGGTCAGCGCGCGCACCGGTGGGCTGGCCGGCGCCGACGGGAAGCCCGCCGCGGTCACCATCGACGTCCCCTGAGGCGGGAGTCAGATCCGGGCTTGACCTCGAGTCGGCTCGAAGTCCGATGCTGGGTTCGCACCGCGGCCGGCAGAAAACCGGTGGCGGTCGATGACCCGGGGGCCCAGATTCGGTCAGAGGGTCGAGAGATGCTCAGACCGACTCCGAGGTAGAGGACGACGAGATGACGGCACAGCCACCCCTGGCCATCGAGGCGACCGGGCTGACCAAGTCCTTCGGCGGCACCCGCGCCGTCGACGGGGTCGACCTGGTCGTCCCGGCCGGCGCCATCTACGGCGTCCTGGGACCCAACGGGGCCGGCAAGACGACCACCATCCGCATGCTGGCCACGCTGCTCGAGCCCGACTCCGGCACCGCCCGCGTCCTCGGTCACGACATCGTGACCGAGGCCGACGCCGTCCGCGGATCGGTCAGCCTGACCGGCCAGCTCGCCTCGGTGGACGAGGAGCTGACCGGCCGGGAGAACCTGGTGCTCATCGGCCGGCTGCTCGGGCACTCCCGGGGCGCCGCCAAGGTCCGGGCCGACGAACTGCTCGAGGCGTTCGGCATCGCCGACGCCGCCGGGCGGCTGGTCAAGCACTACTCCGGCGGCATGCGGCGCCGGCTGGACATCGCGGCCAGCATCGTCGTCACCCCGCAGCTGATGTTCCTCGACGAGCCGACCACCGGCCTGGACCCGCGGTCGCGCAACCAGGTCTGGGAGATCGCCCGCGCGCTGGTGGCCGAGGGGACGACGATCCTGCTCTGCACCCAGTACCTGGAGGAGGCCGACCAGCTGGCCGACGGGATCGTGGTCATCGACCGCGGCCGGGTGATCGCCGAGGGCACCCCGGGCCAGCTCAAGGCGTCTGTCGGCACCGGCTCGCTGCACGTGCGGCTGCTCGACCCCGACCGGCGCGCCGAGGCCGCCCGCGTGCTGGAGCGCGAGGTGGGGCCGGTCGTCCTGGAGCCGGATCCCGCCGCCCTCTCGGCCGCCTGCGGGGATCCCGAACGCGCCGCGATCGGCGTCGGCGAGCTGGGCCGCGCCGGGGTCGGGATCGCCGACTTCTCCCTCGACCAGCCCAGCCTCGACGAGGTCTTCCTGGCGCTCACCGGCCACATCGCCGACGAGACGACCGGCGAGGGCACCGCCCGCACCCTGGAAGGACAGGCGTCGTGACCGTCACCGCCCCCGCCCCCGACTCGGCCGACACCGTCGCCGTCCGCCGGGCCATCGCCTCCACCGCCCGGCCGTCGCGGCCGGGGCCGCTGTCGACCGCCCTCACGTTCGGCTGGCGCGGCATGCTCAAGGTCAAGCACGTCCCCGAGCAGCTGCTCGACGTCACCGTCACCCCGGTGATGTTCCTGCTGATGTTCACGTACCTCTTCGGCGGCGCGATCGCCGGGTCGACCAGCGCGTACCTGGACTACACGCTGCCGGGGCTGCTGGTCATGTCCGTGCTGTTCACGACCGTCTACTCCGGCGTCTCGCTGAACACCGACCTCACCAAGGGCGTGGTCGACCGGTTCCGCTCGCTGCCGATCTGGCGGCCGGCGCCCCTGGTGGGCTCGCTGCTGGGCGACAGCGTCCGGTACGTCGTGGCCGGCACGGTGATCATCGTGGTCGGCGTCGTCCTGGGGTACCGCCCGGACGGCGGCGTCGCCGGGGCCGTCTCGGCCCTCGCGCTCGTCGTCGTGTTCTCCTTCGGCCTGTCGTGGGTGTTCTGCGTGCTCGGGCTGCTGCTGCGCTCCCCGAACGCGGTCATGAACGCCGGGTTCATGGGCATCTTCCCGCTGACGTTCCTGTCCAACGTCTTCGTCGACCCGTCCACGCTGCCCGGACCGCTGCAGGCCTTCGTCGAGGTCAACCCGATCTCGATCCTGGCCACGGCGTCCCGCTCGCTCATGGCCGGCACGCCCGACGGCACCGCGATCCTGGTGTCGCTGGCCGTGGCCGCCGCCCTGGCGGCGGTGTTCCTGCCGGTGACCACCCGGCTGTACCGCAGCCGCTGAGCACCCGGCGGCCGCCGGGCGGGGATAGGTTGCGGCCGTGGCGCCACCGGAGGAGTCGTCGCGGTCGGTGCGGCCGATCGAGAGGTCGATCCGCACCGACCTCGACGGTGCCATGACCTACGCCGGCTACCTCGACCTGGACCACCTGCTCGACGCGCAGCACCCGCGCAGCCGGCCGGTGCACCACGACGAGCTGCTCTTCATCGTCCAGCACCAGACCAGCGAGCTGTGGTTCAAGCTGGTGCTGCACGAGCTGCGCGCCACCTGCCGCTACCTGGCCGGCGACGAGCTCGCCCCCGCGCTGAAGTGCCTGGCCCGGGTCAAGCACGTGCTGCGGACGCTCATCGAGCAGTGGTCGGTCCTCGCCACGCTGACCCCGCGGGAGTACGTGCAGTTCCGCGGGGCGCTGGGCAGCGCGTCGGGTTTCCAGTCGCACCAGTACCGGGCGGTGGAGTTCGTGCTCGGCAACAAGAACGCCGGGATGCTGGCCGTGTTCGACGGCGAGCCGGCCGCCCGCGGGCTGCTGGTGGAGCTGCTGGAGGCCCCCACCCTCTACGACGAGTTCCTCCGCCACCTCGCCCGCCTGGGCCTCGACGTCCCCTCCGCGGTGCTGGACCGGGACGTGCGCGAGCCGTGGGCGTTCCAGCCCGGCCTGGTGCCGCTGTTCCGCCGGGTCTACGAGTCGGAGGAGACGCCGTGGGGCGTCTACGAGGCCTGCGAGAGCCTGGTCGACCTCGAGGACGCCGTGCAGCTGTGGCGCTTCCGGCACCTGCGCACGGTGCAGCGCACCATCGGGTTCAAGACCGGCACCGGCGGGTCGTCGGGCGTGGGCTTCCTGCGGCGGGCGCTGGACCTCACCTTCTTCCCGGAGCTCTACGCCGTCCGCACGGAGATCGGCACCTGAGGGCCCTTGTCCCCGGTGCGGGCGGGGACGAGCATGGCCCCGCCGTCGAGCGAGGAGGCCCACCATGACGCAGGACCCGAGGCAGCCGGCGGGGGACTACGGCTACGACCTGGCCCACGAGGAGGTCAGGGCGGGGACGGCGCCGTCGAGCCCGCGGCCGGCCCGCCCGCAGGCGGCCCGCCCGGGCCCGCGTCCGGAGCAACCGACGGGCGACTACGAGTCCGACGAGGCCCACGACTTCTGACCCGCTGCCCACGGGGGACGATGCGGGGGTGCCGCGCCTGCTCGTCGTCCACCACACGCCCTCGCCCGCCATGCAGGCGCTGCTCGAGGCCGTGCGGGAGGGCGCCGCGCTGGTCGAGGAGGCGGAGCTGACCGTGCGGCCGGCGCTGTCGGCCGGTGCCGCGGACCTGCTCGCCGCCGACGGCGTGCTGCTCGGGACGCCGGCGAACATCGGTTACATGTCGGGGGCGCTCAAGCACTTCTTCGACACCGTCTACTACCCGTGCCTGGACGCCACCCCGGGCCTCCCGTACGGCGTCTACGTGCACGGCAACGACGACACCGCCGGCGCGCTGGGCAGCATCGAGCGGATCACCGGGGCGCTGCGCTGGAAGCAGGTGGCCGCGCCGCTGCAGCTCGTCGGCGCGCCCGGCCCGGCGGAGCTGGAGGCCTGCCGCGAGCTGGCCGCGACCGTCGCGGTGCAACTGTGACCCGCCCGGGGTAGGGAGACGGCGGTCGCCGGCTGCCGCCGGCTCGGCGGGAGGGGACCGGGTGCCCGAACGGGGCTGGCTGGGCGCGCTGACCGGCAACGGAGCGGTGCGCCGGCCGGAGCTGCGCACCGACGAGGGGCGGTCGGCCTCGCGCCTGGAGCTGTTCTTCGACCTCGCGTTCGTGCTCGTCGTGGCCGAGCTCGCGATCGCGCTGCGCGCGGACGTGACGTGGGCCGGCGAGCTGGAGTTCGCCGGGCTGTTCACCACCGTCTGGTGGGCGTGGGTCAGCGCCACCCTCTACGCGAACCGCTTCGACCACGACGACGTCGTCTACCGGCTGTACAAGCTCGGCAGCATGGCCGCGGTCATCGGGATGGCCGCGACGGCGACCGAGGCGACGGGGGAGCGCTTCGCGCTGTTCGTCGGCTGCCAGCTGGTGCTGCGGCTGTTGCTGCTCCTCCAGTACCACCGGGCCCACCGCCACGTGCCCCAGGCCCGCCCCGTCACGCGGCTGTACATGGCCGGCGCGGTCGCGGGGGCCCTGCTCTGGACGCTGTCCCTGGTGGTGCCGCGGCCGATCGGCTTCGCGCTGTGGGCAGCGGCGGTGCTGGCCGAGGCGTTGGTCCCGCTGCTGGCCAGCCGGTCCTCGGCCGACGTCCCGCTGCACGTCGAGCACCTGCCGGAGCGGTTCGCGTTGTTCGTGATCCTGGTGCTGGGGGAGTCGGTGGCGGGCATCGCGCACGGCCTCGCCGACGCGGGGTGGTCGGCGCCGGCGTTGCCGGTCGCGGCGCTCGCCTTCGTGCTCGCCGCGGCGCTGTGGTGGAGCTACTTCGACCTGGCCGGCGCCCGCGCCAAACGGCTCCTGGAGGAGACCGGCGGCGAGCGCGGCGACCACGCCCACGACGCCTACGTCTTCGGCCAGCTGCCGCTCACCCTCGCGCTGGCCAGCGTCGGCGCCGGGGTCGAGCTGGCGGTCGTCCAGAGCTCGGAGGGCGAGGTGCCGGTCGGCACCCGGCTGCTGCTCGCCGGCGGCGTCGCGCTCTACCTGGTGTCGGTGAGCGTGACCGTCGGCGGCATGTCCGGCCGGGCGCGGCGCGGATGGTGGTGGCCGGTCGGCGCGGCCGCCGTCGCCGCGCTCGACGTCGCGCTCGAGCTGCCCGCGGTCGTGGTCGTGGGCGCGCTCGCCCTGCTGGTCGTCGCCGTGGTCGTGGTGGGGTCGCTGCAGCGGGCGACCGGCCGGCTCGCCGTTCGGGAGGTGTGAGGCCGGGGGGTGGATCCCCGGGCGGGCGGGTAGCCGGTGGTGGTGGCCGAGCGGTGCGCGATCCGGTGCGAGACGCGGGAGGAGCTCGTCTCGCTCCTGTACGAGGCGGCGGAGCTCGAGCACGGTCTCTGCTGCAGTTATCTGTTCGCCGCTTTCAGCCTACGAACCGGCGCGGACGCGGGTCTGCCGGAGGACCAGCGGGAGAGCGTGGCCCGCTGGCGGGGGCTGCTCGCGGGCGTGGCAAGGGAGGAGATGCTCCACCTGGCCCTGGTGTCCAACCTCCTGACCGCGCTGGGCGCGGCTCCCCACATGGGCCGGCCGCCCTTTCCGCAGCAGTCCCGGTACTACCCGGCGGGGATCACGATCGCGCTGCGCAGGTTCGACGAGGCGACCCTCACCCGGTTCGTCCACCTCGAACGCCCCGAGGGGGTCGGCATCGAGGACGACGTCGACGAGGACCCGGCCCTGGCGCCGTCGGCCCCCGGCGCCGGAGCTCCCCCCGGAGCGGTGCGGGCCGGAGACGGCGACGGTGAGCCGGTGCCCGGGGATGGCGGCCTGACGACGGTGGGGGAGCTGTACCAGGCGATCGAGGACGGCTTCGAGCACCTCGTCGACCTGCGGGGCGAGGTCGCCGTCTTCATCGGGGCTCCCGGCGCCCAGTCGGCCGCCGACGACCTGGGGTTCGAGGACCTCGTCCCGGTGACGGACCTCTCCTCGGCACGTCAGGCTCTGCGCCTCCTGGTCGAGCAGGGCGAAGGCGTGCGCGGGAACTGGGAGGACGCCCACTACGGCACCTTCCTGCGGATGCGGGAGGAGCTCCGTGAGGCCCAGCGGGCCGATCCGGCGTTCGACCCGGCGTGGCCGGTCGTGGCGGACCCCGTGGCCAAGGCCAGGCCGGACGTCGAGCACGGCGTCGTCGTCGACGACGAGCTGACCGTGGCCGTGATGGACCTGTTCAACAGCGCTTACGTTCTGATGACGAACCTGCTGGAGCGCTACCTGGCGCACACCGACGAGTCGCCGGAGGCGCTCCGGGCGCTGGCGGGGGCGGCGGTCGCGGTGATGACCTCGGTCGTCTCACCGCTCGGTTCGCTGGTCGCCACCCTGCCGGTCGGGGGCGAGCACGCGGGTGCGACGGCCGGCCCGAGCTTCGAGATCCACCGCGCGGTGGCGCTGGCCCCGCACCGCCGGGCCGCCTGGCTCACCTTCCTGGAGCGGCTGGGCGAGCTCGCGGACGCCGCCGCCCGCATCGCCGACCGGGGGGCGCCGCAAGCGGTGCGGGGAGTTGCGGACGCCTTGCGCGAGATCAGGGCGGACCTCCAGCGGCACGGGTGACCGGCCGCTCCGTGGCCGGCCGGCTGACGACCTCGTCGCTCGGTGCGACTGGCGTCAGCGGGTGAGCCGGGGGCGACGCCCCTCGTCGGGAGGTCCTCGGTTCGGGCACGATCTCTCCCGCGCCGGCGCAGCGGACGACGGGAGGACCGGGTGGACGACGTCCTCGTGGTCGACGCGCTCGTGGCCGTCCTCGTCGTGGCGCTGCTGGCTCCGGTGGTGGTGGGCCTGCTGCCCCGGCTGCCGGTGCCGCAGGTCGTCCTCCTGCTGGCCGGCGGCATCCTCATCGGCCCCGACGTACTGGGGCTCAGCTCGCCGGAGGACGTCCAGGTGCTCGCCGACGTCGGACTCGGCTTCGTGTTCCTGCTGGCCGGCTACGAGGTGGAGCTGCGGGTCTTCGCCGAGGACGCCGGCCGCCGCGCCGTCCTCGCCTGGACGGTGTCCCTGACGCTCGCCGTCGGCGTGGTCGCGCTGCTGGCCGCGGCGGGGCTGGTCCGCGCCTTCCTCCCCGTGGCGCTGGGCCTGACGACCACGGCGCTGGGCACGCTGCTGCCCGTGCTCCGCGAGAACGGGCTGCTCCAGGGCCGGCTCGGGCGGTACCTGCTCGCCGCCGGCGGGGTGGGGGAGCTCTTCCCGGTGCTGGCGATCGCGCTGTTCCTGGGCACCCAGAACCGGTTCGCGGCGCTGGCCTCGCTCGCGGCCGTGGCGGTGCTCGCGGTGCTGCTCGCGCTGGGCCGCCGGGCCGTGCAGGACGGCGGGCGGCTGGCCACCGTCGTCCTCCGCGGTCAGCACGAGACCGCCCAGATCACGCTGCGCGCCACGATCCTGCTGCTGATCACGCTGATCGCCGTCACCGACGAGTTCCACCTCGACGCGGTCCTGGGGGCCTTCCTGGCCGGGGTCGTGCTGCGCCAGTGGGTGGGCGGCGCCTCGCCGGTGCTGGAGCCCAAGCTGGACGCGGTCGGCTACGGGTTCTTCGTCCCGGTGTTCTTCGTGTACTCGGGGATGGCGCTGGACCTGCACTCGATCGCCGAGGCACCGCTGCGCGTGGCGCTCTTCTTCGGCCTGCTGCTCGCGGTGCGCGGCCTGCCCGCGCTGCTGGTCTACCGGCGGGTCCTGACCTGGCGGGAGCGCGGCCAGACCGCGCTCGTGACCGCCACCGCGCTGCCCGTCCTCGTGGCCCTCGCCGAGATCGGGCTCCGCAACGGCACCATGCTCACGGAGAACGCGGCGGCGCTCGTGGGCGCCGGCGTGCTGACGGTACTGGTCTGCCCCGCGCTGGCCGTCGCCCTGCGGCCGCCGGGGGGCGGGCCGGGGCCGGAGGCTCAGCCGGTGGTGCCGGCCGACCGGGTCAGCAGGCGGCGCTCGATCGGGCCGATGGCGAGGAGGAGGCCGGTGTAGTCGGCCGGCGGCCGGGGCTCACGGCCCGGCGTGCGGCGCGCCGACGACCGGACCGGCGGGGGCGCGGTGCGGTACGTCGGCGAACAGGTCCACGACGGCGTCCCAGCGGGTCCGCCGGCCCGGCGGGAAGCGGGTCTCCGACCGCCGTCTCCGAGGTGAACCGGCCGGGTACCGCCGGCGGGCCCAGAAGGAGTGCGGCCGGGCCAGGCGCACGGCGCCCACCGCCGCCACCACCGGGACGAACACCCCCACCACGCCCAGCACCGCCCGGCCCTTGAGGATCGCGACCAGCGCGAACCCGAGGTTGAGCGCCACGGTCACCGCCACCGGCAGGTCGCCCGGCAGCTGCTGGGCGTCGAACGGGTTGGCGCCGACCAGGAGGAGCACTCCCACCACGACGGCGATGAGGACGGCGTCGATGGAGCTGCGGCCCTGCTCCGACCAGTACACGTCCTCCAGGTGCAGCCACAGCGCGAACTCGTCGAGGGTGAGCGCGGCACCCACGCCGAACAGGACCGCCAGGACGTGCTGCCACGCGCCGCCGGGCCGGTAGGTCAGCTCCACCAGCCCGGTGCCGAGCAGCAGGAAGATGCCGTACACCTCGTGGTGCACGTGGACGCCGCCGATGCTCGCGTCGCGGAAGGGCCCCCGGCCGGTCCGGATGGCCCGCGTGACGAACCGGGTGCCGAGGAAGGTCAGCAGGAACGCGCCCAGCATCCACGCGACGACGATCCGGCGCCCGGCCAGCACCGGGACGAGCTCCAGTTCGATGCCCACTGCGCCACCCCGTGCCCCAGGACTGCGGCCGGCCCGATCGTCGCGCCGGTGTCAAGGCGGATCGGTCTCCCCGGAGGCCGCGCGGGGTAGGGGCCGCCCATGGACGACGGACCGCGCGAGGGCTCCCTCCGGCTGCCCGACGGCCGGGTGATGGCCTACGCCGAGTACGGCGACCCGGGCGGCCGGGTGGTGCTCGGCTGCCACGGCTCCCCGAGCTCCCGGCTGGAGCGGCACGTCGAGGACGTGGCGGAGTACCGGCGGTGGGGGATCCGGTTCGTCGTCCCCGACCGGCCCGGCTTCGGCCGCTCCGACAAGCAGCCAGGCCGCCGGGTGACCGACTGGCCCGGCGACGTCGCGCAGCTGCTCGACGCGCTGGGCGTCGACCGGCTCAGCGTGCTGAGCCTCTCCGGCGGCGCGGCCTACGCGCTGGCCTGCGCGCACGCCCTCGGCAACCGGGTGCGCGGGGTCGGCGTGCTGGGCGGCGCGCCACCGCCCGACGTCCCCTGGCCCTGGCCCGAGTGGGTGCCCCGCCGGATGCGGTCTGCGGTGCACCGGCCCTCCCCGGCCACGGCGCTGCTCACGCCGGTGTTCGCGCCGGCCGCCCTGCGGCCCGGGCTGATCCCGCGATACCTCCGGACGCGGCTGAACCCGTCCGACCGGCGGGTCCTCGGCCGGCCCGGCGTCCACCGGCTCCTCGCCGCCACCTTCACCGAGGGGCTGCGCAACGGACCCGGCGTGCTGGCCGACGACCGCGCCCTGCTGTTCCGGCCGTGGGGGTTCCCGCTGTCCGAGGTGCGCCAGCACGTCCACGTCTGGCACGGCACCCAGGACTGGCAGGTCCCAGTGGCCCTGGGGCGGGTGCTCTCCCACATGCTGCCGACCTGTACTCCGCACTGGCTCGGCGGGGAGGGGCACTTCTTCGTGTTCGACCACGCCGCCGAGGTGTACGGGGCGCTGCGACCCTGATCCCCCCGGGGCGGGTCGTTGCCGGACGACCGCCGACCGGCGACGACCCCGCCGTCGGGTCACCCCTCCGGCGTCCGGACGTACTCGCGGGCCACCTCGACGCCGAGGACCTCCACGCCTCCGCCGTCCGGCCGGGGACCCAGCTCGCGCTCGAGGAGCGGCCGCAGCGTCTCGGTGAAGAAGCGCTGCGAGTGCGTCCGCGACTCCCACAGCGTGACGACGCGCAGCCGGCCGTCGTCGGCGGTGCCGACGTAGCGGGCCTCCAGCCCGTCGGGGGTCCGGTCGAGTTGGCCGACGACGCGGTCGAACTGCTCGATCGAGTCGAAGGACGGTGTGGCCACCGCGATGTAGGACATGGCTTCCTCCTCGGTCAGGCGGCCGGTCGACCGCTGGGAGGAGCCTGGACCGGCAGACACCCCGGGACATCCGCCGGATCACTCAGCGGCGTACTCATGAGGGCAGCCCCGCACGCCACGCCGCGATCTGGCTGCGGGTGCGGAAGCCCAGCTTCCCGAGGACGTGCTGCACGTGGTTCTGCGCCGTGCGCTCCGAGATCCCCAGCCGTGCGCCGATCTGCCGGTTGGTCAGGCCACTGGCGACCAGGTTCGCCACCTCGGTCTCGCGCGCACTGAGGATCGGGGGTGCGCTGCGCCCGAGGTGGGCGACCAGGGCCGTCGTCCGTGCCACGTACGCGGACATGCCCAGGGTGTGCGCGAGGCGGTCGGAGTCCACTGCGGCCGTCCGGGCCCGGTCGAGGTCGCCGGGGCGGTCCCGGCGCAGGAGTGTCGTGGCGAGGTGGTGCCCCGCCTCGGCGGCGAAGCCGAGCGCGCCCGCCCGCGCGGCTCGGTCGGCGGCGACGGTGAGGTCCTCGACGGCGTCGTCCAGCCGGTCGAGCGCCGCCGCACCGATGCCGAGAGCGAGTTCGACCGGGCCGAGCGAGCAGACGCCCTCGGCCACCGCGTGCGTGCCGCGGGACGGCTGCAGGCGGGCGAGCAACGCCGGCAGGTCGTCGGTCCGGCCCAGGTCGGCAGCCACGAGCGTCGCGCAGGCCTCGCCGTGCACGGCGTAGAAGGCGGGGAGGGTCCACGTCGCGAGCGGTCCGGCCTGCGCGTAGGACCGTCCGGCCTCCTCGGGCTGCCCGGAGGAGCAGAACAGCAGGGCCCTCATCAGCGGGCCCAGCGTGCGGAACCGGGGCAGCGGGTCGAAGCGGCTCCGCGGCACCTCCTCCGCCTCCGGGAGGACGACGTGGCGGCTCAGGACGCAGCAGAGCGCGAACCACGTGCCCCGTGCCGGACCCGGTTCGACCGGGTGCATCCGGTCCCGCGCCCTCCGTCCGGCCGCGAGCGCCTCGGCGAATCGGCCCCGCGCCTGGGCGGTGCAGGCCGTCACCCGGTCGAGGTGCCAGGAGCTGACCGGCCCACCCACCCGGTCGACCGCCAAGCCGAGCGCGGACAGCTCGTCGGACGCCTCGACCAGGCGACCTGCCTCGAGCAGCCCCTCGATCCGCCAGATCTCGCCCCACATGGCCGTCCGCGGCGTGGCGGTCCGGTGCCCGATGTCGACCAGCTCGGCGGCGAGCCGCATCCGCTCCTCCCGCCCCGACGGGCCCGGACACGCCTCCTTCCGGGCGCGCAACGCGTCCACCAGCGCGTGCGGGTCGTCGGTCGCCCGGGCCGTGGCGAGGGCCGCGGCGCTCAGCGACGCGACGCGTTCCTGATCGCCGTCGTAGAACGCCAGGTGGCTGCGCTGGGCGAGCAGCCGGGAGCGCAGCGCGGTGGCGTCGGCACCGTCGAGCGCCGCCAGTGCCTCGTCGCACAGCTGGGTGGCGAGTGCGTGGACGGCCGGGTCGGGCACCGCCTCGAGGACGAGCGCGACGCTGCCCAGGAGTTCGGGATCCGCCGCCGCGCGGGCCGCCTCGGCGCCGGCGACGACGTCCTCGACACAGGGCCGGACGTCACCGGCCAGGAGGTTCGCCCGTCCGGACGCGACGAGCAGCCGGCAGCGATCGGCCTCGGCCGGCGGCGGGGCGTCCATGTGCAGCGCGGCCCGGTAGAGCCGCACCGCCTCCTCGTACGCGAGTTGCCGTACGGCCTCGTCCGCGGCCCGGACGGTCCACTCACGGGCGGTGGCTCCCTCCCCGTGGGGCACGAGCTCGGCCCAGTGCCGGGCGAGGGCGGGGAGGTGCTGCGCCAGGTCGCCGGCGTACTGCCGCTCGATCGCCTCGGCAGCGGCGCGGTGGAGGCGGGCGCGCTCGGCGGTGGTGAGCGAGGCCTCGACGGCGTCCCGGATGAGCGCGTGGACGAAGCGGTACGGCCCCGCCTCGGCCCGCTCGACGAATCCGTGCGCCACCGCCTCGTCGACCGACCGCGACAAGGAAGCCGGGACCGTCTCCAGCACGACGGCGACCAGGGGGAGCGGGAAGTCCCGTCCGATCACCGCGGCGGCCTGGACGAGCCGGCGGCAGCCGGCCGACACGGCCGCCAGCCGGGCCGCCACGAGGTCGAGGACCGTCCGCGGCGGGCGGTCCGGGCGCCAGGACCCGTCGGCCACCGCGCGCGCCACCTCCCGGACGAAGAGGGGGTTTCCGTCCGTGAGGTCCAGCACGGCGGCGGGGTCGGGCGGTGGACCGGGCGTTCCCGTCCGCGACAGCACCTCCCGCACACCGGCCAGGTCGTAGCCGCGGAGGGGAACCCACACCGAGGCGGGTGACCGCAGCAGGTCGGGGAGTACACGGGCGAGGGGGCCCGAGGGGCCCAGGTCGCGCATCGTCGCGTACACCAGCAGCCGGGCGTCGCCGACCCGGTCGGCCAGGTGCCGGAGCAGCAGGAGGGAGGGCCGGTCGGACCAGTGCACGTCGTCGAGGACGACCACGAGCCCACGGACCTCGGCGGCCGCCCGCAGGCTCGCGGTCACGGCGTCGAAGAGCCGGAAGCGGTCCTCGGGGGACTGCGCGTCACCGGCCAGCACCGCGTCGGCGTCGAGGCCGAGCGAGGCGAGCACCTGGCGCCACGGCCAGTACGCCGGCGCCCCGTCGTCCTCGACGCACCGCCCCCACGCGGCGGCGATCCCGGAACCGACCGCCAGGCGGGTGAGTTCCTGGGCGAGCCGGGTCTTGCCGACCCCGGGCTCGCCGACGCAGAGGACGAGCCGCCCGTGCCCGTCCCGGGCGGCGGCGAGCCAGGACCGCAGCGAGTCGAGCTCGCGCCGCCGTCCCACGATGGCGTCGTCCGCAGGGAGCCTCGGGTGCCGGGTACCCGCCTCCACGGCGTCCAGCATCCCGCCGCGCCGCCGTGCCGGGAAGAAGCGCTGCTCGGCCGCGTGTTTGAGCCGCAGGCGTTCGGGGAAGCTGCGCGACTGACCGGCCCCGGCGTGGCCGTGGAACCCCCGCGCCGGGGCCGTGACGTGTCCGCGGCCGGTTCGTGTGGCGGGCGCCGGACCCCCGGGTGTCCGATGGGGGTCCGCGCCGTCGATGCCGTGCAGGAGTTGCCATGCCGCGCCGCGCCCCCACCCTGTTCGCCCTCGCGGCGCTGGCCACCGGCGTCGTCACGACCGCCGGCCCGGCCGCCGCCGCGCCCACCACGGAGAAGGTGCCGCTGGCGATCGGCACCGGGGGCGCGGTCGCGACGGTCGACCTCGACGCCACCCGCGTCGGCCTCGAGGTGCTCGCCGACGGCGGCAACGCCGCGGACGCGGCGGTCGCCGCCGCGGCCGCGCTCGGGGTCACCGAGCCGTACTCCGCCGGTGTGGGCGGCGGTGGCTTCTTCCTCTACTACGACGCCGCGGCGGGCACCGTGAGCTCGATCGACGGCCGCGAGACCGCCCCGCAGGCGATGGGCCCCGACGCCTTCCTCGCCGCCGACGGCACCCCGCTGCCGCTGCAGGAGGCGGTGCAGAGCGGGCTGTCGGTCGGGACGCCGGGCACCCCGCTGACCTGGGTGCGGGCGCTCGAGCAGTTCGGCACGAGGTCGCTGGCCGACGTCCTGCCGGGCGCCGTCCGGCTGGCCGACGAGGGCTTCGTCGTCGACGAGACGTTCCGGCAGCAGACCGCGGACAACGAGGAGAAGTTCCGCCGGTTCGCCGCCACGGCGCAGCTGTTCCTCCCGGACGGCGCCCTGCCCGAGGTCGGCTCGGTGTTCCGCAACCCCGATCTCGCGCGGACCTACGAGCTGATGGCCGACGAGGGCGTCGCGCCGTTCTACACCGGCGAGCTCGCCGCCGAGGTCGTGGCGACGGTCCAGGACCCGCCCGAGGCCCCCGGCGCCGCCGCCGTCCGACCCGGGCTGCTCGCCGCCGACGACCTCGCTGCCTACGACGCCCCGCTGCGCGAGCCCACGCTGGTCGGCTACCGCGGGCTCGACGTCTACGGCATGGCGCCGCCGTCCAGCGGTGGCTCGACCGTGGGCGAGGCGCTGAACGTGCTGGAGACGTTCCCGCTGGGCTCGCTGGCCGACGTCGAGGCGCTGCACCTGTACCTGGAGGCCGCGGCCGTCGCCTTCGCCGACCGCAACGCCTTCGTCGGCGACCCCGCGGCCGTCGACGTGCCGCTGGCCGAGCTGCTGTCCGACGGCTTCGCGGCCGAGCGGGCCTGCGCGATCGACCCGGTGCGGGCGGCGCCGCGGCCGGTGCCGGCCGGCTCGCCCGACGGCGCGTACGGCCCCTGCCCCGCACCTGCGGCGGCGGCCGGCGGCGGCGGCGCCGAGGGCACCTCGACGACGCACCTCACCGTCGCCGACGCGGCGGGCAACGTCGCGAGCTACACGCTGACCATCGAGCAGACCGGCGGCAGCGGCATCACCGTGCCCGGCCGCGGGTTCCTGCTCAACAACGAGCTCACCGACTTCACCTTCGCCCAGGCCGACCCCGCCCGGCCCGAGCCGAACCTGCCCGGCCCCGGCAAGCGACCGCGCAGCAGCATGGCGCCGACGATCGTGTTCGACGGCGGCGAGCCGGTGCTGGCACTCGGCTCACCGGGCGGCGCCACCATCATCACGACGGTCCTGCAGACGCTCGTCGAGCGCCTGGACCGCAACGCCGACCTCGCCGACGCGATCGCCGCCCCCCGGGCCAGCTCGCGCAACGGCGCCACGACCGACGCCGAACCGGCCTTCCTCGAGGCATACGGCGCCGACCTCACCACGCTGGGGCACGCCTTCGCGCCGGTCGCGGAGATCGGTGCCGCCACCGGCATCGAGTTCCTGCCCGGCGGCCTGCTCCTCGCCGCGGCCGAGCCCCAGCGGCGCGGCGGCGGCAGCGCCGGAGTCGTGGACGACGTCCTCGTCGACTGACAGTGAGGATGTGGGCGGACGGGCTCACCCCGGCCGGACCGGCGGTGCCGCGGATCCTCAGCGTCCGCCGGTGAGGACGCCGGCCGTGGTCACCGGCAGCGGCAGGGACGTGGCGGTGGCCACGGGGATCGTCGCCGGGTCCAGCGGGGTGAACGGCACCTCCTGCGGGCAGACCGTCCCTTCGGCCGGAAGCGTGCCGGTGAACAGGTAGCTGTCGACCGCGCTGTCGATGCAGGACGAGTTGCCCCCGTAGGCGCCGTGCCCGTCGCCGTCCATCGTCAGCAGGCGGGCGTTGCCCAGCCGCTCGGTCAGCGCGACGGCCCCCGACAGCGGCGTGGCCGGGTCGTGGGTGTTGCCGACGACCAGCACGGTCGGGGCCGACGGGTCGGCGACGAACGGGCCGCCGAAGGCGTCCTCGTCCTGGGCCGGCCACAGGGCGTAGCCGAACTTCGAGTAGGACCCGCTGGGCCAGAAGTGCGGGAACGCGGCCCACTCCGCCGCACCGCGCTCCAGGTAGGCCTCGATGTCGGTGGGCCACTGCTGCTCGGATGCGGTGATCGGGAAGAACGGGTCGCCGGCCGGGTCGGCCCCGGCCGTGAGGATGGCGATGATCGCGCGGAAGAGCGACCCGTCGCCGTCCTCGGCCGCGGACAGCGCGGCGGCGAGCACGCCCCACGCCTGCTTGGCGTAGAGCAGCGTCGCCGTGACCGCCAGGACGTCGTCGCCGGTCACCGGCGTCGGGTCCTCGGGGAACCCGGCCGCAGGGAGCGGGGTCGCGTGCGCGGTGGCGACCAGCGCGTCGAACGCGGCGTGCGGGTCGGCCCCGCCGAAGCCGGAGCAGGCCACCTGGTCGGCGGCGCAGGCGTCGAGGAACCGGTCGAGCGCGTCCTCGAAGCCGCCGACCAACGTCGCGAACTCGGCCGCCGGGTCGTGGATCCACAGGTCCGGGTCGACGGCGGCGTCCAGGACGAGCGCGCGGTACCGGTCGGGGAAGAGACTCGCGTAGGTGGCGCCGAGGAACGTGCCGTAGGAGAAGCCGAGGTAGTTCAGCTGCTCCTCGCCGAGCGCGGCGCGCACGGCGTCCATGTCACGGGCGACGTTCGCGGTCGACAGGTGCTCGAGGATCTCGCCGTTCCCGGCCAGGCAGGCGTCCACGGCGGCCTGCGCGGCCGCCACCTGGGCGTCGACGTCGATCTCCGGGGGGCTGAGGGCCTGCGACGGGGCCGGCTGGGGCGGGCACGCGACGGACGGGGTGCTCTGGCCCACGCCGCGGGGGTCGACGGCGACGATGTCGAAGCGCTGGTTGAGCAGATCGAGCATCCCGGGGCCGAAGGCCTGCAGGTAGTCGACGGCCGGGGCGCCCGGGCCGCCGAAGTTGAAGAACAGCGACCCGAGGCGGTTGGCCTGGTCGGTCGCCGGGATCCGGGCGACGGCGAGGTCGACCTGCGCCCCGCCGGGGTCGTCGTAGTCCATGGGGAGAGGCGCCCGCGCGCACTCGACGCCGGCCGCGGTGGCCTCGGGCGTTGCGCCGCAGGGTTGCCACGTCAGCGTGGGGACCGGCGTCTGCTCGACCGCCGGAGCGGCCTCCGGGTGGGCGCTCGCGGCTGCGGGCGTTGCGCCGATCAGCACGGCGACCACGCTGCTGACGACGGCGGTTCGACGGCTCGTCATGGGACACCGGCCTCCTGGGCACGACGCGGGCGACGCCGCCCGCCGGGTGTGTCGCGGGAAGTCAACCGGGGTGAGAGCACGCCCGTCACCGTTTGCGTGTTGAGGAGTCCGTCAGTTCCGGAACGCAGGCTGCGCGCCGTCACCGTGCGGGTCGCCCCCCTGACCGCCCGCACG
The DNA here is from genome assembly GCF_051383655.1 of Geodermatophilus sp. CPCC 205761. NCBI lineage: Bacteria > Bacillati > Actinomycetota > Actinomycetes > Geodermatophilales > Geodermatophilaceae > Geodermatophilus > Geodermatophilus sp. CPCC 205761. Next base: position 14,628 of record NZ_JALPKQ010000031.1, on the reverse strand, counting down.
GTGACCGGCTCAGGAGGCGCTCGGTCGCCAGCCCAGCGTCGGGCCCAGCCGGGTGGCGATGTCGGTGAGGATCTGCTCGTAGTCCTCGTCGGCGAAGCTGAACGGCAGCGCGAAGACGACCTCGGTGACCGCGCGGAACCCGGCATGGGCGTACAGCGCCTCGGCGATCTCCTTGGACGTGCCGAGCAGGTCGCGGGCGAACAGCAGCCGGGCAGGCCCCTGCGGGGTCGCCGTTCGCGGGGTGCGCGCCTCGACGTAGGCGGCGTACTTCTGCCGCTGCGCGGCGGTGGCGGTGTCGGTGGGGATGACGACGAGCCCCTGGGAGACCCGGCCCGCCGGGTGGGTGGCCCGGAACTCCGCGACGAGCGAGGCCTGGATCTCGGCGAAGTCCTCGGACTCCTCGGCCTTGACCACGCTGCTGGTCAGGAAGTTCATGCCCTGTTCCCCCGCCCACCGCGCCGAGCCCAGGCTGCCGCCGCCGTACCACGTGCGGCCGCGCAGGCCGGGGGAGTGCGGCTGCACCCGGTCCGACCACTCCTCCACCACGCCCTCGCGGCCGGCGAACGTGCTGGCCGGCTCGCCGCCGAGCAGCCGCAGCAGCCGGGACACCCGCGCGTAGGAGAAGTCCTCGACGTCGGCCGTGTCGGGGTATAGGGCGCCCTTGACGTCGTCCCAGTGCATCGGGAGGCCGACGCTCACCCCGGGGTTGAGCCGGCCGCCGGAGAGGACGTCGACGGTGGCGAGGTCCTCGGCCAGCCGCAGCGGGTTCTCCCAGCCGAGCGGGATCACCGCGGTGCCCAGCTCGATCCGCCGGGTGCGCTGGGTGGCGGCGGCCAGGAGGGCGACGGGGGAGGAGATGCCGTACTGCAGGTGCCGGTTGCGCACCCAGGCGCTGTCGAAGCCCAGCTGCTCGCCGAGCTCGATGACCCGGAGCGTCGTCTCGTGCCCGGGGCGGGGGTCGGTGCCGTCGAAGAGGCCGATGGTGAGGAAGCCGAGCTGCTGCAGGGGAACAGAGGGGTCGGGCATGCGGAGATCATCGCCGACACGGCGAGGGGCCGGGACGGTGCTGCCGTCCCGGCCCCTCGGAGTTCCCGCGGCTACGTCAGAGCGGGCGCCCGGTCCTCGTCGGCGTCGCGCGGCGACTGCCCGTCGAGCGCCTCGGCCGGCGCTCCCGCGGGGGTGTGCTCCCGCCGCAGCTCGGGGTCCTCGACGGCCTCCCCTCGGGCGACCATGCCCGCGACGTCGGACAGCGGGATCTCCTTGAGCAGCAGTGCGAGCACCAGCGCGACCGCGAAGGCCGGCAGCAGGTAGCCGAACACCGGGGCGAGCGCGTCGGCGTAGGAGTCCACGATCGCCGTCCGCAGCGGGTCGCCGGCCGCCTGCACCGCCTGCGGCACGAGGCTGTCGGGCGAGGTGATGCCGGCGGCGACCGCCTGCTCGCCGTTGGCCTGCAGCGCGCCGGTGAGGTTGTCGGCGAGCCGGCTGGTGAAGATCGTCCCGAAGACGGCCACGCCGAGGGTCGCGCCGACCTCGCGGAAGTAGTTGTTGGTCGCGGTCGCCGCACCGAGGTCGGACGCCGGCACGGCGTTCTGGGCCACCAGGACGACGATCTGCATGATCAGGCCCAGGCCGAGGCCGATGGCGAAGAGCATCGCGCCGACCGTCCACAGCGACGTGTCGCCCGAGAGGCTGGTCATCCAGACCATCGCCGCCGCGACGACGAGCACGCCGGCGATCGGGAAGACCTTGTAGCGACCGGTCTTCGTCGTGGCGATGCCCGAGCCGATGACGGTGATGAACAGGCCGGCCATCATCGGCAGCATCAGCAGGCCGGAGTTGGCCGCCGAGGTGCCCGACGCCATCTGCAGGAACGTGGGCATGAACGCGATGGCCGAGAACATGCCCAGCCCGACCGCCGCGCCCAGCGCCGTGGTGACGACGAAGACGCGGTTGCGGAAGAGGCTCATCGGGATGATCGGCTGGGCCGCGCGCAGCTCGACCCGCACGAACAGCACGGCCGACACGACGAAGGCCGCCATGAGGGTCAGCGTCCAGCCGTCGGTCCAGCCGCGGTCGCCACCGAAGTCGGTGAAGAAGATCAGCGACGTGGTCGCGGCCGAGAGCAGCGCGATGCCGGCGTAGTCGATCGGCTCGGTGTTCCTCTTCCGCGGCAGGCGGAGGGCGAACCAGCCGATCAGCAGGGCCGCGACGCCCACCGGGACGTTGATCCAGAAGCACCACTGCCAGCCCAGGCTGGCATGGTCGGTGAGGTAGCCGCCCACGAGCGGGCCGGCCACGGCGGCCAGGCCGAAGACCGCGCCCAGCGGGCCCATGTACTTGCCGCGCTCCTTGGCCGGCACGACGTCGGCGATGATCGCCTGGGAGAGGATCATCAGCCCGCCGCCGCCGAGGCCCTGGACCCCGCGCCAGATGACGAACCAGGTGAAGTCCGGCGACAGGGCCGCCCCCACGCTGGCCGCGGTGAACAGCCCGACCGCCACCAGGAAGAGGGTCCGGCGGCCCCACAGGTCGCCGAACTTGCCATAGATCGGCATGACCAGGGTGCTGGCCAGCAGATAGGCCGTGGTCACCCAGGCCATGTGCGCGACGCCGCCCAGGTCTCCGACGATCGTCGGCATGGCCGTCGAGATGATCGTCTGGTCCAGGCTCGACACGAGCATGCCCGCGATGAGCGCGGAGAAGATCAGGTTGATCCGCCGCCGGGTGAGGACGATGGGTGCCGCGTCGGCGGCGGTCGGGGTGGTCACCGTGCTCCTGTGGGTCGGGACGCCGAGGTGGTCGGCGTCGGGGGGAGGGTCTCGAGGAACGCCGTCCGCGTGGCCTCGAGGTAGTGCTGCAGGGGGGTGCCGTCGTCGGCCTCGAACCAGGCGCGGCACGCCGTCCGCACGAGGGCCTGGGCCGCCGCCGCGAGGGCGGCGCACCCGGCGTCGGGGCGGGGCAGCCCGCGCCGCTCGGCGAGCAGGCCGGCGATCTCCTGCTCGCGGGACGCCTCGCGGGCCAGGTGTGCGGCCAGCAGGCGCGGTTCCCGCTCGGCGAGGGCGATGACCACCTGCAGGCCGGCGCGCCCCACCTCGTCGAACAGCGGCGTCGGGTCCAGGAGGTCGAGGAGGTCGGCGAGCAGGTCACCGCAGGGGCCACCCGCGACGAACGCCGCCCGCGCCCCGGGCGTGCCCACCGGCGGCTCCTGGCCGATGACGGCCAGCTCCTTGGACTCGAAGTAGTTGAAGAAGGTGCGCAGGGAGACCCCGGCCTGGTCGCAGATCTGCTCGACGGTCACGCCGTCGAGCCCGGCGGCCAGGACCAGCTCCCGCGCCGCGGCGGTCAGCCGGCGCCGGGTGTCGGCCTTCTTGCGCTCGCGCAGGCCGGCTTCTGTTTGCACGTCGTGCATCTTTGCACGGCGTGCAGAAGGACGGCGTCTACCGCGGTCGTGTCGTCGGTCACCCGGCGCGCGTGCGCTCGCGGGCGGTGGGGGTACCCGCAGTGCGACGGAGCACGCCCGGACGGAGGAGCAGCGATGACGACGACGCGGGACGACGAGTACCCCGCCGGCGGGCAGCCGGACGACGGCCCCCGCCTCCCGACGACGCCGGCCGAGGCGGTGCCGCCGGACCCGCCGGTCGGGCGCGGGGTGCCCACCCGCGTCGACACCGACGTCCCGGAGGAGGAGACCCCGCGGTCCGGGGGGCCGGTCGACACGTACGACGACCCGGTCCAGCACGACCCGCACAACCGGGATGACCCTCGACTTATATAAGCGATCACTGTAGCCTTGGACCGTGCACGCGTTCGACGTCCTCGGAGACCCGGTCCGACGCCGGATCCTGGAGCTGCTGGCCGACGGCGAGCAGCCCGCCGGGGCGATCGGGGCCGTCGTCCAGGCGGAGTTCGGCATCACGCAACCAGGGGTGTCCCAGCACCTGCGCGTCCTCCGCGAGAACGGGTTCGCGCGGGTTCGCGCCGAGGGTGCTCGCCGGCTCTACGCCGTCGAGCCCGCCGCGCTGCAGGACGTCGACCGCTGGCTGGACCGGTTCCGCGGCGCCTGGGACCAGCACCTCGACGCGCTGGCGACCGAGCTGGCCCGCGGCGAACGCGCACGACGCCGGAGGGCGATCCCGCCCCCGGACAGCGGCCGGGCGGCCGGAACGGAGGACGACAGGTGAGGGACATCCTGCTCGAGGTGGCCGCGGCGGCGCGGTCGGTGAGCCGGCGCGCCGCCGAGGGGGGCGAGGAGGTCGCCGTCACGGTGCGGCGCACCTACCCGGCGTCCGTCGAGGACGTGTGGGACGCCCTCACCGACCCCGAGCGGCTGGGCCGGTGGTTCGCCCCGGTCAGTGGCGACCTGCGGGCCGGCGGCACGTTCCAGGTGGAGGGCAACGCCGGCGGCGAGATCCGGCGCTGCGAGCCGCCGAGCCGGCTCACCGTGACCTGGGGCGGCGAGGTCAGCGTCGTCGACGTCCGGCTGACCGCCGACGCAGGAGGAACGACGTTCTCCCTGGAGCACACCGTGCCGCTGGAGATCGCCGGCAGCGGGGCGGGCGGGCTGTACGTGGGCCCCGGCTGGGACGCCGCCGTCCTCGGCCTGGCCGGCTTCCTGGCCGGCGAGGTCGTCGACGACCCCGTGGCCTGGGAGAACGCGCCGGAGATGCAGCACTACCACGAGCGCAGCATCGACGCCTGGGCCGAGGTCGTCGCGGTCAGCGGCACCGCCACCGCCGAGGGGGTCGCCGTGGCCACCGAGGTCGCCCGTGCCCAGTTCACCCCCGACCTGGTGGCCGGACCGACCGAGCCGTCCGCCGGGTAGCCGGGCCGGAGGTCACCCCGCCGGGGACGCTGCGGCCTCGGTGAGGTGGGCGTCGACGGCCGCCTTGTCGACGCCCAGCCCGGCCAGCACCCCGGTGCCGTCCTCGGCCTCCAGCACGGCGAGCAGGAGGTGCCCGCCGCCGATCGCGTCGTCCCCCCGGCGCAACGCCTCCTGGAAGGTGAGCTCGAGCGCCTGCTGCGCGTGCGGGTCGAAGGGGATGAGGTCGGGCACCACGCCGGCCGCCGGCGGCAGCGTCGCGGTCGCGGTCCTGCGGACGGCGTCGAGCGCGACGCCCTGCGCCGCGAGGGCGTGGGCCGCCTCGCCCTCGGGGTCGTGGACCAGCGCCAGCACCAGGTGCGGCACGCCGATGGTCGCGCTGCGCGCGGTGCGGGCCTGCTCCTGGGCGCCGACGACGACGGCGCGCGCCTCGTCGGTGAACCGGCTGAAGCCCTGACTGGGGTCCAGCGGCGGCGCGTCGCCCTTCGCCGCCCCCGCCTTCGGGACGAAGCGCTTCTGGGCGGCCTGCTTGGTGACTCCCATGCTGCGGCCGATGTCCGACCAGGAGGCGCCGGTCCGCCGGGCCTGGTCGACGAAGTGCCCGATGAGCGAGTCGGCCACGTCCCCGAGGTGCTCGGCGAGGAGGACCGCGCCGGCCAGCTGGTCGAGCGGGGCCTCGTGGGTGCGGGTGACGGCGTGGATGAGGTCGTCGAGCCGGACCGGAGTGGGGGGCTGCGCGTCGGTCATGTCGTCAACCGTAGGTTGACGACCGCCGCGTCGTCAACCGCGCGTTGACGACGGCCGCGTCGTAGGTTGGTCCGACCCACGCCCCCGACCTCTGGACCGATGCGGTGACCGCCGACCTGCCCCTGCCCGCCGACCCGGGACACTGGGCGTGATCGGCCGCCGGCCGCGGCGGGTGCTCGTGCTCGGTGGCGCCCGGTCGGGCAAGTCGCGCTTCGCGGAGCAGCGGCTGCACCGGGTGCGCGGCGTCGAGTACGTCGCCTGCGGGGCCGTGCCGGACGGGAGCGACGCCGAGTGGACCGATCGCGTCGGGCTGCACCGCGCCCGCCGTCCGGCGTCCTGGCGGACCGTCGAGACCGTGGACCTGGCGGCGGTGCTCGGCCGCCCGGGCCCGCCGGTGCTGGTCGACTGCCTGACCACCTGGCTGGCCCGCACGATGGACGACTGCGGCATCTGGACCGGCGCCCCGGACGCCGACGCCCGGCTCGCCGCCGCGGTGGACGCGCTCGTCGATGCCTGGGCCGGCACCCGGCGGCGGGTCACGGCGGTCAGCAACGAGGTCGGCGGCGGGATCGTGCCGGCGACGGCGTCCGGACGGCGGTTCCGCGACGAGATGGGGGCGCTCAACGCCCGGATGGCCGCGCGGGCCGACCGGGTCTGGCTGCTGACCGCCGGCATCCCGCAGCGGCTGAGGTGACCGCGCAGAGCGGTTGACGCGCGCGGGAGCCTGACGGCGTGCCGGTCGGGATCCGCGAGCTCACCGAGGCCGACGTCGAGGCGGTCGTGGCCCTGTCCCTGCGCGCGTGGGCCCCCGTCTTCGCCTCCTTCGAGGCCGTGCTCGGGGCGGCGGTCTACCGGCACCTGTACCCGGACTGGACGACGAGCCAGGCGCGCGCGGTCGAGCAGGTCTGCCGGGACGGGGCGCTCCTCGTCCGGGTGGCCGTCGACGAGGCCGACCGGCCGATCGGCTTCGTGGCGGTGGCCCTGCACGACGAGACGCACGACGAGCCGTGCAGCGGGGAGATCGAGATGGTCGCCGTGGATCCCGCGCAGCAGCGCCGGGGGACCGGGGCCGCCCTGGTCGAGCACGCGCTGGCCGAGATGCGGCAGGCCGGCGTCCGACTGGCGGTGGTGGCCACCGGCGGCGACCCCGGCCACGCCCCGGCACGGGCGGCGTACGAGCGGGCCGGATTCACCGGGCTGCCGCTGGTCCGCTACTACCGGGCGCTGTGACCGTGCCGGTCACCCCTCCCGCAGCCGCTCGGCGAGGGACTCGAGGCCGCCGCGGATCATCGCGCCGCAACCGTCGTCGGGCAGTGCCGCGGCGGCCGCCAGGCCGAGCTCGAGCTGCCGCCGGGCGGCCGGGAGGTCCCCGAGCCTGCGGTGGTCCTCCCCGAGGTCGAGGTGCAGCGAGGGGGAGAAGGGGCCGTCAACGCCAGCGGTCGTCGTCGGGGACCACGTGGACCGCCGCCTCCTCGGCCGAGGCCGCTCCGCCGTCGATGCCCCGGTCGTGGGCGAAGAGCTCGGCGTCGGTGTCGAGGCGGACGCCGTCGTCCTCCTCGGCCAGCCGGCCGGCGCGGGCGTCCCCGACCTCCTCGTCGATCAGCTCGCCGTCGGTGTCGGACGCGTCGCCCAGGCCGTCGCCGTCCTCCACCGTCCGATCGGGGAGTTCCCGGGCGAGCCGGCCGGTGAGGCTCTCGCCCCGCTCCTCCTCGTCGCCCGTGGTGCCCCAGTCGGTCGAGGCCCAGGGCCGCTCGGCCGGCGACCAGCCCTCGTCGAGCGGGTCGACGCCGCGGTCGTCCAGGGTGTCCGCCAGGTCGAGGACGCCGGAGTCGTTCTCGCCATCGAGGTCGTCGGGGCTGGCCCAGGGGTCCACGCGCCGCCTCCCGTCGTCGCAACCGGGTGATGAGGGCAGCCTGCCCCTGGTGGCGGTGCCGGCACCACCCGCTGCGACGCCGGTGGCGCGACGGACCGCTCAGGGCGTGATCGGGTCCGCCAGCAGCGCGCCCGCGGCACCGGCGTCGCCCGCCACGGCGAGGCGGGGGTCGGCGAGGGTGGTCCGCCGCCACAGCAGCAGCGCGACGGCGAGCTCGGGGCCGGCGACCTCGGCGACGACCGGACCGGACCCCAGCGTCCACCCGGCCGTGGGCGTGGTGAGCCGGACCGCCGTCGCCGGAGGCGCCATCCGGCCGAGCCGCACCTGGCGGGGCTGCATCGTGTCGAGCACCTCGGCGATGCAGTCGGCCGCCACTGCCGGATCGGCGTCCACCGGTCCGCCGGCCGCCCCGGCCAGGTCCAGCCGGTGGACCAGGGTCTCGTGCAGCTGCCGGCGCCGCCACCAGCCGGCCTCGCCGGCGCCGGTCAGCGTGGGGCAGGGCCGCCGCGGGTCGTCGAGGGCCGCGCGCAGCTCGGCGGCCGCGTCCGGGTAGCCCTCCACCGTCTGCGCCGCCAGGAAGGGCCCGTCGTCGGGGACGCCGGCCTCCGGCGCCGACCGGGCGGTGGCCGCGGCCCACCGGTGCACCCCGCCGAGGTGCCGCACGAGGTCGGCGACGGTCCAGGGCGCGCAGGCGCGGACCGGGGCGGCGGGGTCCGCGGCCGCCGCCAGGCGGGCGAACACGGCCTGTTCGGCCGCAAGCGCGGCGAGGTGGTCGAGTGCGGCGGTCATGGCGCGAGGATGCCCGAGACCGGTCACCGGCCGCCGGAGACGTCCACGAAGGTCCCGGTGACGTAGGAGGCCCCGGGCGAGAGCAGCCACGCCACGGCCTCGGCCACCTCCTCGGGGTGCCCACCGCGGCGCATGGGGACCGTCGGGGCCAGCCGGTCGACCCGGTCCGGCTGCCCGCCGGCGGCGTGGATGTCGGTGTGGATCAGCCCCGGCCGGACCGAGTTGACCCGGATGCCGTCGGCGGCCACCTCCTTGGCCAGGCCGACGGTCAGCGCGTCGACGGCCGCCTTGGCCGCGGCGTAGTCGACGTACTCCTCGGCTCCGCCCAGGACCGCCGCGCGGGAGGACACGTTGACGATCGCGCCGCCGTCCCCGCCGTACCGGGGCGACATGGCCCGCACCGCCGAGCGCGCGCACAGGAACGAGCCCAGCGTGTTGACCGCGAGGGTGTGCTCGATGCGGTCGGCGTCCAGCTCCTCGACGCGGGACCGGCGGCCCAACGCGCCGGCGTTGTTCACCAGGCCCGTGACCGGGCCGCGCTCGGCGGCCGCAGCGAACAGCGCGGCCACCTCGGCCTCGCGCGACACGTCGGCGCGGACGGCGGCCGCCTGGACGCCGGCCTCCCGGCAGGCCGCCGCCACGCGCTCGGCCGGCTCCTGCTGGGCGGTCCAGGAGAGGACCACGTCCCACCCGTCCCGCGCCAGGCGCAGGCTCGTCGCCGCTCCGATCCCCCGGCCGCCGCCGGTCACGACGCACACACCCCGGCTCACCCGTCACCTCCGGTCGGCCCCCGCGGCCCGCGCCCGTGTGACGCCGCGCCCCCGGGGACCCGCGCAGATGGTGTCAGGGGTGCGGGCGCCGGCCACCCGGTGGCAGCTGGACGCGGATCACCGTCTCGCCCGGTCGCAGCTCGATCGCGATGTCCCCGTGGTGCCCGTCGACGATGCGGCGGGCCATGTGCAGGCCGAGGCCCGTGCCCTCACCGACCTCCTTCGTCGTGAAGAAGGGGTCGAAGGCGTGTTGCTGCGTCTCGGGCGACATCCCGGTGCCGGTGTCGCCGACCTCGACCACGACGCCACCGCGGTCCGCGCGGGTGGACAGCCGGAGCGTCCCGCCGTCGGGCATCGCGTCGAGCGCGTTGTGGACCAGGTTGGTCCACAACTGGTTGAGCTCGGCCGCGGCCGCCTCGATCCGGGGCGCGGCGGGGTCGTAGTCGCGGACGACGGTCACGGTCCCGGGGATCCGGTAGGCCAGCATCACCACGGTGCTGTCCAGCCCCTCGGCGACGTCGGTCTGCTGCGTCGACGCCCGGTCGAGCTGGGCGTAGGACTTGACCGCCGCCACCAGGTCGGAGATGCGGCGGGTCGACTCCCGGGCCTCGCGCAGCAACCCCGACGCGGACAGCGTCGTCGCCACCCACCGCAGGGCCGGCTCCAGCGCGGCGCCGCCGGTCGCGCCGGCCACCCGGTCGCACCAGGCGGGGTCGCCGCCGGCACCGGCCAGCACGTCGGCCGTCTCCGCGGTCTGGTCGATCCCGTGGCGGTCCAGCCAGTCGGCGAGGGCGTCCTCGCGGTCGGCCAGGAGGACCGGGCCGACCGCCGGGGCGTCCGGCTGCAACTCGCGGCGCAGCTCGTCGAGGGCGGCGAACTGGGCGGCGGTCAGCGAGCCGGAGGCCAGCCAGCCGACCGAGGTCAGCGCCGCCGCGCAGACGGCGCCCAGCTCGTCGACGGCCCGCGCCGCCGCGGCCGCCGGGTTGTTGATCTCGTGGGCGAACCCGGCCGCGAGGGTGCCGAGCGCGACCAGCGACTCCCGCTGCCGGGCTGCCGCCTCGAAGGTGCGCGCGGTCCGGGAGATCCCCTCGATGATGTGCACGCCGAACGGGAACCAGGTGGTCGCCCAGTCGCGCAGGGCCGGCGCGGGGACGCGGAAGACGCGGCCGGCCACGCACCCGCGGGCCGTCGCCAGGTACACCCCGTGCTCGTCCCAGGCGCGGAAGCCGCCGGCCCACCGGCCGGGCACGTCCATCGTCGCGAGCAGCGTCTCCTCGCGCCCGACGTGGCGCACCAGGTCGATCCCGCCGTCGACGAGGAGCCACCAGGCGTCCGCGGGCCGGCCCGCGGTGAACAGCTCCTCCCCGGGTGCGAACCGCACCGTCGTCCCCGCCCCCACGAGGGCTCGGAGCTGGTCCTCGCCCATGCCCCCGAAGAGCGGCAGCGGGCGCAGGTCGTCTGCGCCGATCACGTCGTCGTGGACGGTCACTGGGGTCATCGGCGAGGCCTCCCGACGCACGCACCGCGGCCGCGGTGACGGGGCCGCACCGGGCACTGCTGCTGCCCGGTGCGGCACCCTACCGCCGCAGGGCCGCCGGCAAGCCGTCGAGCCCGGGCAGCTGGTAGCTCCAGAAGGCGTCGACCAGCGCGCGGGCGTGCTCACGGTCGCAGGCGGTCCGCAGGATGTGCGCCAGCACGCGACGGGTGTTGTCGAAGACCAGCTCGAGGATCTCCCGCTGCACCGGGGCCGGCGGGGTGTCCAGGGACGCTCGGCGTGCGCGGCGAGGCGCCGCACGAACGCCTCGGGGCAGCCCGCGACGGCGGTGCCCTCGGCCCGGTCGAGCAGGACGACGACGGCCAGGCGGTGGTCGAGCCAGAAGTCCAGCAGCTGCGCGGCGGCCGCCGTCCGGTCCGCCGTCCCTCGGTGAGCGCCGCGACCCGGGTGTCCAGCAGCCGGTCGTGGCAGCCCCCGGCCCGGCGAGCAGCTCCTCGACGGCGAACGGCGCGCCGGCCAGCGGACCGTCCCCGGCCGGGCCGGGCTGCGGGTCGGCCACGGCGGCGACGGCGTTGAGCGCCCGGAAGGCGTCGATGAGCGCGGTCGCCGTCTCGGCCAGGTCCTCGGCGGTGACCTCTCCGGCACGACCCACCGGGCCATCTCGACGGCGTCCCACTCGCGGTAGTCCTCGTACGCGGTCAGCACGACGTCAGTAGTGAACGCTGCGTTCGCTCCTGCCCCACCCCCTTGGGGCGGAGCGCGACCACCCGCCTGGGGGTGTGGCGGGGCCGGGGCCGGCGGCATCCTCCTCGTGACCGGCGTCACCCGACCGGGTGAACCGGCCACGCACCCCGCTCCGAGAGCCGCGCCCGTGAGAGGCAGGGACCCCGATGACCCTGGCAGTGCGCACGTCCCCCCGGCCGGCCGCAGGCCCCGGTGACGCCGTCGACCGCATCGTCGCCGCCGTCGCCTCGGACCCGGCGCCCCTGCGGGCGAGCGTCCTCGGCGAGCCGGCTCGGGAGCTGGTCGGGCAGATCCGCCGGGTGTCGGTGGACCACGAGCTCGCGACCGTGCTGTCCCTCCGGGCCGAGCGCCTCGCCAACCCGGCCGTCGCCGCGATGCTCCGCGAGCGCGCCACGGCCCGGCGGCACCGGGCGGAGCGGATCCGGGCCGACCTCGCCGCGCGGGGCGTCGTGGTGCACCGGCCGGCGTGGTCGGAATAGCGCAGACCCCGGCCGAGGGCGTACCGCTGGGCGGCGGCCGGACCACCGCCGGCGTCGTCCGGATCGGGTCCGCCGTGCACCGCCCGGCGCGACCGTGGACAGCGGCGGTCCACGCGGTGCTGCGGCACCTGGAGGCGGCCGGGTTCGAGGGCGCCCCGCGCGTGCTCGGCGTCGACGCGCAGGGCCGGGAGGTGCTCAGCTTCCTCGAGGGCGAGACCGTCGGCGAGCGCAGGCCGTGGCCCTCGTGGGTGCACGCCGACACCGCCCTGGCCGACGTCGGCGCCTGGCTGCGGCGGCTGCACGACGTGACGGCGCGGTTCGTGCCCCCGGAGGGGGCGACCTGGTTCTCCGGCCGGCCGTGGCGGCCGGGGCTGGTCATCGGGCACCACGACGCCGCGCCCTACAATGCGGTCTGGCGGACCGGCCACGTGATCGGCTTCGTCGACTGGGACACGGCGAGCCCGTCCTCGCCCGAACTGGACCTCGCCTACGCGGCGCTGCAGTGGGTACCGCTGCTGGCCGCGGGGTCGGCCTGGCCGCACGCCGCCACCCCCGTGCCGGACGCGTCGCGGCGCCTGCACCTGCTGCTGGACGCCTACGGCTTCGACGGCGACCGGAGAGCGTTCGGGGCGGTCGTGGCCGAGCGGGCGCGGATCAACGCCGCCGTCGTCCGGCGGCTGGCCGACGGCGGGGACCCGGCCTACGCGGCGATCCGCCGGCAGGCCGACGACCTGGAGCGGTCCGCCGTCGAGGTCGAGGCCCGGCCCGCGTCGTTCTGGCAGCGCCCGGCGCCCCCCGAGCGCTGAGCTGTCCCGGACTCCCCGCGCGGGCGTCCGCTCAGCGGAGGGCGAGCCCGCCGCCCTCGGCGCGGCTGTCGGGGTCGATCCCCAGCTCGCGGAGCAGTTCGGCGTCCCGCACCGTGTCGACGTCGACGTCGAGGACCTCCTCGGCGCGGCGGGCCTCATCGGTGCGGCCCTTGGCGCGCAGCACCTGGACGACGTGCGACCTGTCGATGCTCACGGGTCAGACCGGCTGCGGCCCGCTGGGCGGTGGGGCGCTGGGGTCGGTGGGGCTCGGCTGCGGGAACGGCGCGGGCTCGGGCGGCGGGGTGGGGTCGACCGGCGACGGGGACGGCGACGGCGGCTGGGGACCCGGAGGCGGTGTCGTCATGGACCGACGCTAGCCCCGGACCGCAGCCCCCGGCCGGTCCGGTTCACGGGGTCGCGTCGCCGTCCGCCGCGGGATCGCAGGCCGGCGAAGGCAGGCCGGGGAAGTCGCTGAGCGCCGCCATCGCCACGTCGAGGTCGGGCGGGCCGAGCACGATCGTCACGTGGACGACGTCGCCGGGTTCGGCGATGTCGCCCGCGCCGAGGGCGTCGGCGAGGAGCCGCGCGGACTCCTCCTCGCCGGCCGGGTGCGTGATGCCCGACGGGACGGCGTCGGCGTTCGTCGTGACGCTGCCGACGACGACCCCCGGAGCGGCCAGGTGGGCGGCCGCCGCCTCCGCGAGCGCCGGGTCCCCGGTGGTGTTGAGGACGTCGACGACCACGGGCTCGACGGCGGGGCAGGCCTCCTCCGGCGGAGCGGGGGGCTCCGCCGGCGCCGGTTCCGCCGCGGGGGCCGGGGGCTCCGCGGGAGCCGGAGTGTCGGCCGGAGCCGGCTCCGCTGCTGGGGTCGGCTCCTCCACAGGGGCCGGGGTCTCGGCCGGCGGCTCGGTCGGGGCCGGGGTCTCGGCCGGCGGCTCGGTCGGGGCCGGGGTCTCGGCCGTCGGCTCGGTCGGGGTCGGCGTCTCGGCCGGCGACTCCGTGGGGGTCGGCTCCGCTGCCGGGGTCGGCGTCTCGGCCGGCGACTCCGTGGGGGTCGGCTCCGCTGTCGGGGTCGGCGTCTCGGCCGGCGGCTCGGTGGGGAGGGGCTCAGGAGCGGTGGGCTGCTCCGCCGCCGGGACCTCGGGGTCCTCCGCCGGCGTCCCGGTGGCGGCCGGCTCGTCGGCGGCGGGCGGTGCCTCGTCCACGGCCGAGGGCTCGGCGACGGCCGGCGTCTCGGCGGAGGCGAGGGTCTCGGGCCCGTCCGGCGATGTGGGCTCCGCCGGCGCCGCCGGCGGCTCCGGGGCGGGGCCGGGTTCGGGTGCCGGGACTGGTTCGGGTGCCGGCGCGGGGATCGGATCGGGTGCCGGGGCCGGCTCGGGGAGCGGGGCCGGCTCCGGGGCGGCCAGGATCGCCGGCGGTGGCGCCGGCGCGGCCGGTGGGATCGACGGGGGTCCGGCCGGGACCGGCGTCGGAAGGGTCGGGACCGGGCCGCCGGCGTACACGGCCGCCAACTGCAGCACGGTCGCCACGTAGCTGGCGGAGTGGTTGTAGGCGAACACCGCCCGCGCCTGCCCGGCGATGGTGCGGAGGTCGCCGCCGGCGGCGCACAGGTAGGCGGCCGAGGCCGCGGCGGCGTCGTAGATGTCGAACGGGTCGCGCCGGCCGTCCCCGTCGCCGTCCTCGGCGTACCGGGCCCAGGTGGACGGGATGAACTGCATCGGGCCCACGGCCCGGTCGTGGACGGCGTCCCCGTCGAGGCGCCCGCCGTCGGTGTCCACGATGCGGGCCGTCCCGGCGCCGGTGAGCGCGATGCCGACGATCGGCGGGTCCGACAGCCCGTCGGTGCGGAGCACCGCACCGGCGAACCGCCCGTGGTTGGACTCCACCCGGCCGATGGCGGCGAGCAGCGGCCAGCTGAGGTGGCAGGACGCGGGGGCGGCGGCGGCCGCACGGGTGTAGGCGTCCAGCGCGGTCGCGGGGATCCCGCGGCCGGCCAGTGCGGACACCGGCCCCGCGGCCGGCCGGGGCGGGACGTCGCGCAGGGACGGCGCGGGCTCGGGGGCCGGGCCCCCGGCCGCGACGGGGGCAAGTCGGATCGGAGCCATG